>NZ_JAMXSM010000011.1:0-54625 GCF_026131665.1 Anaerococcus sp. NML200574
AGTCCTTGTATTCTTCATCAGTCAAAAATATGTTTTTATATATTCCATAAGGCTTTTGTCCCTTACTAAAATCATTCTTTCTTAACTCATTATTACTAATATTGTTATAGTTACCTTCCGATTTTCGGAAATCTTGAAGTCTGTTATTAGGAGTTCTTGAATTCCGATTATCGGAAGTCTGGACTTCTGCTTTTCGGAAATCTGGATTTCTATTATTTGAATCGGAGAAAACACTCATAAAATCTTTAACATATATCCTATTTGGTTTTCCAAGTCCTTGTCTTTTCTTTTCTATCAATCCAATTCCTGATTTTATATCAAGCTCATTTATAATCTTTAAGGCTTTATCATTAGCACAGTTAAATTGCTCTTTAATAGCATCCATTGTGTAGTAAATAAAGACTTTTCCATCTTCATCTATCCAGCCATTTTTATATGAAAGACCCATTCGATTAAGCATATATGAATACAAAACTTTAGCTTCAATAGAAATGCTCTCAAAAATCTCATCTTCCATTAATACCATAGGTAACCTAATGAAGTTATACATCTCAGATTGCCTATTATAAAAATAATCAAAATTCATTCTTACCTCCTTTCTTTGAAATAACAAAAAGACGACAGAATTATTACTTTCTATCGTCTACGATTGTCTAATATTTATTTTTCTTTAAATTGATTTTATTGTATAGTTTAATAATTCTAATAATCCAATAACATATATACCTAATTTAGGTAATCCAAATGGACTAAATAAAAATGCTAATATTAGTGCTTCAATTACAATTTGCTTGTCTCCTTGAAATATGCTAGCTAATCCAATTATAAAAATTAAAGTAGAAACTACGCTTAACAACGCAGTACTCAAACTTAATATGAAGGTTAAAAAAGCTATGAGCAAACTCAACACTAATCTTATCGGTAATAAAATTATTCTAATTATCCATCTCATACATACCCCTAAAAATTAAACTGGGATTCATAACAAACCCCAGTTTCATAATTAGCGTGTCCTTTAATATAATTTTGATCCTGCTGGAATATTATCATCCAACATTATTAAGTTAAGTTTTTCTTCTCCGTCGTACTCGCAAATTGCAGATATAATCATACCTTCTGAGTCGATTCCCATCATCTTACGAGGAGGAAGATTACAAATCGCAAGCAGTGTCTTTCCAATTAAGCTCTCTGCGCTGTAATATTCCTTAATACCAGATAAAATAACTCTTTCTTTTTCAGAACCATCATCTAATGTAAATTTCAAAAGTTTTTTTGACTTTGGAACTTCTTCGCAGTTTTTAACTTTTACAACTCTAAAATCAGACTTTGAGAATGTATCAAAATCAACCATATCTTCAAATAATGGCTCTACTTTTACTTTTGATAAGTCGATTTTTTCTGTCGTAAGTTTGTCGTAAGTTTCGTAAGTTTCTTTTGACAAACCCCCATTTTCTGCCTTTTCTAAGCCTATTGGCTTCATTGTTGGGAATAGTAGGACGTCTCTAATTGAGTGTTGGCCTGTTAAGATCATTATTAGTCTGTCGATACCAATTCCAAGTCCACCTGTTGGAGGAAGTCCTACTTCTAGGGCATTTACGAAGTCATAGTCCATCATTTGGGCTTCATCATCGCCAGCTTCTCTTTTTCTAACTTGGTCTAGGAATCTTTCCTTTTGGTCTTCAGCATCATTTAGCTCTGAGAATGCGTTGCCTATTTCTGCTCCAGAAATAAAGGCCTCAAATCTATAGGTTAGGCTTCTGTCGTCGTTCTTTCTTTTAGCTAGTGGTGAGATTTCTACTGGGTAATCAGTTATGAAAGTAGGTTGGATTAGGTTTTCTTCTACATAAGCATCGAAGAATTCTGCTATAATTTCTCCCCTTGTTTCCTTAACTTCTACACCCTTTTCCTTGGCGATAGCTATTGCTTCTTCGTCAGTTTTAATTTCGTTAAAGTCTACACCAGAATATTCCTTAACAGCTTCTATCATTGGAATTCTCTTCCATGGTGCCTTTAGTTCTATTTCTTGGCCATCAAATTCAACAACAGTTGTGCCCTTTACCTTTTTAGCAATGAATTCAACCATGTTTTCAGTGATTTCCATCATGTCTTCATAGTCGCCGTAGGCTTGGTATAATTCCATAGCGGTATATTCAGGGTTATGGGTTGCATCCATTCCTTCATTTCTAAACATCCTGCCTATTTCATATACTCTATCAAAGCCACCAACGATAAGTCTTTTTAGGTAAAGCTCGTTTGCTATTCTTAGGTACATATCAATATCTAGGGTGTTGTGGTGGGTGATAAATGGACGAGCTGTAGCTCCACCTGCGATTGTATTTAGGATTGGAGTTTCAACTTCTAAGAAGCCCCTATTATCTAAGAATTCTCTGATTGCTGATATGATTTTTGACCTTTGCATGAATACATCCTTTACTTCAGGATTTACTATTAGGTCTACATATCTTTGTCTATATCTAAGATCTGGGTCCTTTAGGCCGTGCCATTTTTCTGGTAGCATTTGTAGGGCCTTGGTTAAAAGGTCACTTTTTGCTACTTCTATTGATATTTCACCTTGGTTGGTTTTAAATACCTTTCCTTCAACACCGATTATATCACCGATATCGTATTTTTTGACATATTTGAAGTCATCGCCGATAACATTTTTTCTATTTACTACTTGAATTCTGCCAGATTCATCTTGCACATCCATAAAGCTCATGTTTCCGTGGCCTCTTTTGGCAAGAATTCTACCGGCTACTCTTACAGTTTGATCTTCATATTTATCAAAGTTATCCTTGATTTCTTTTGAGTCTGTTCTGTTTTTAAAATTAACTATTCTGTGTGGGTCTTTGCCTTCTTCTTTTAGATCATGGAGCTTTTCTCTTCTGATCTGAAGCATTTCATTTAAATCTTGTGTGTTATCAGCCATTTTCTCTCCTTATTTAATACCTTTAATTACAAAATACATTTTACCATTTGGAGTTTCAACTTCTACCCTATCGCCAACCTTATGGCCAATAATAGCTTCTCCAACTGGTGATTCGTTTGAAATATATCCTTCAAGAGGATTTGATTCAGCCGTTCCTACTATCTTGTATTCTACTTCTTCTTCAAATTCTTCATCAAAAAGCCTTACAGTATTTCCTACTCCAACTATATCAGAGTTTTCTACTACTTCGATAGTTTTGGCATTTCTGATCATATCCTCAATTTTCATTATCCTAGATTCTACTTCACCCTGTTCATTTTTTGCTTCATCGTAGTCAGCATTTTCTGAAAGGTCTCCAAAGCTTCTAGCAATCTTGATTTTTTCTGCCATTTCTGGACGCTTTTTGGTTTTTAAATACTCTAGTTCATCTTCTAATTTTTCTAATTTTTCTTTAGTTAATATTACTTCTTTTTTCTCTGTCATTATATTCACCTAATTTTTCTTTATATTCGTCAAGCAGGTCAAAAATTTCCTTGCTTGTACATATCTTATTTACCCTATCTCTGTATTCGCAAGACTCATATAAGCCTTTTATATACCAGCCAACATGCTTGCGCATTTGATTTATTACAAGTCTTTCATCCTTAAATCTTAGGGCAAGTTCGTAGTGGTCTTTTATCTGATTTATTATATCATCAAAACTTGCTTTTGTGTAAGATCCAGTTTTTATATAGTCTTTTATATAAGAAAATATAAACGGATTACCCATTGCACCTCTGGCAAGCATGACCCCATCAGCTTTTGTTGTATCAATAATTTCTATAAAATCTTCTACGCTGAAGCAGTCACCATTTGCAATTACCGGTATTTTTACAGCTTCTTTAAGCTTTCCAATAGCATGCCAGTCGGCCTTTCCTGAATACATGGCTTTCCTAGTCCTTCCATGAAGGATTAGATAGTCAGCTCCTGCCTCTTCCATGGCCTTACCATTTTCTAGATAATTTATATGGTCATCATCTACACCAAGCCTATATTTGATATTTATCTTCTTATCAGTCGCTTCTCTAAGCGCCTTTGTAATCTGATAAACTTTTCTAGGATCTTTTAGAAGGGCTGATCCTTCGCCATTATTAAAAATCTTTGGAGCTGGGCAGCCCATATTAAAGGATATTTCCTCAATATTTTTAAGGGGATTTATTTTTTCCTCAACTACCTTTTTTATCTTGTCTATATCAGAACCAAATATTTGAATGTTGGCCTTTTTTTCTAAATCTGATATGTACATGATATCCTCTGTGGCCTTGTTGTCATAGACTAGGGCATTGACTGATACCATTTCAGTAAAGGTCTTATCTACCCCATGCCTTTCACATATTATCCTAAAGGCTGTATCTGTGACTCCTGCCAGGGGAGCTAGCATTATTTTTTTATCTGTTAATATTTCTGTCATAGATTATTTTAAGCCCTTTAAGCATCAAATCTGGTTCTATGGTTTCTATATATTTACTTGATTGAGAAATTAATTCTGAAAATCCACCAGTAGCTATGACATTGATATCTTCTCTTTTGATATCAAGCCTTTCTATGATTTCATCTTCTATTGTCTCTATTAACTTATCAATCATTCCTATATAACCTATTACAATTCCTGCGTTGATGGCTTCTGATGTTGATTCTGTGATGGCTGTGGTTGGTTGTTTAAGCTCTATTTTTGGTAGCTTAGCTGTTTTTCCAAATAATCCATCTTGGGCAATCCTTATGCCAGGGGCAATTGATCCACCAAGATACTTACCATCACCTGTTATAACATCTAAGGTTATGGCTGTACCCATATCCACTACTATGGATGGACCGCCGTATTTTTCATAGGCTGCCACTGCATCTACTATCCTGTCAGCCCCAACCTCTGTTGGATTTTCGTAGGCTATGCTTATTCCTGTGTAGGTAGTATGATCTACTACCTTAGCTTCCTTGTCAAATAGCTTCCTATTTGCAGATTGCCAATTGTAGAGCACATCTGGTACTACGCATGATATGATTGTGTCGTTGATATTTTTTATATCAAAGCCATGAATCATAAACATATTAAATAAAGTAGCAACTAATTGATCGCTGGTGCTTTTCAAGTCAGTTGCCACTCTAAATCTAGCCTTTAAATTTTCATCATCATAGACACCTATTACAGTGTTTGTGTTGCCAATATCTATAACCAGTAACATATAATCCCCTTTTTACTTGTTTAACTCTTATATGATACGGTTTTTAGACGTTTTTTCAAGATTATTTGCCTAATTTATGCTTTCTTATTAGGTCGTTTATCTCTTCTATATCTTCTTTTCTTACCTTTGTGGATTCCCTATTTGTATTGCCATCTTTTTTGATAGCCATAACAAGGTCTCCTCTTTCTTGGTCAAAGCCCCATTTTTTAAGTTCCTTAAAGCTTACAAAGCCTGTATTTATTAGCATACCGTTATCTGCTATATAAAGCTTTGTGGTTGAATAAATTGCAAATACTAGAGCAAGAACTATCATTATGGAAGCTACCATCATGGAGTTTTTATTTGATACCTTATAACCTTGGTAAAGATTTACTATAGCTGTAACGATTAAAATTGAAAATAAAATTGCTTCCATGCTTGATATTGGTCTTTTGAAGGACTTTATATCACTACCCAGATGCTTTTTATCTCTTTGTTGCTTAAAAATCCTGTAGATAAAAAATACTGTTATTACCCCGTATAAAATTAGTATCATATTGTCAAAACTTCCCATATATTCTCCTTTCTTTCAAAATAAAATAGGCCAAGCGACCTATTTCATCTCTTCTATGTCTTCGTATACTGATCTTTTAACTACGCCGATATAAGGAAGATTCCTATATAATTGGTTATAGTCAAGTCCAAAACCTACCACAAATTCATTTGGTATCTTAAAGCCAACCCAGTCAGATTTTAAGTCAACTTCACGCCTTTCGGGTTTGTCTAAAAGTGTTATAATCTTTAAATCCTTTGGACCTCTTTGAAGAAGGTTCTCCTTGACCTTCTTTAGGGTGTAGCCAGTATCTATTATATCTTCTATAATAAGTACTTCCTTATCCTTTATATCCATGTCTAAATCCATTAAGATTTTAACATTGCCTGAAGAATAGGTATTGTCAGCATAGGATGAAACTGACATAAATTCCATCTTACATTCTACATTTAGATATTTAGCTAGCTCGCTTACAAACATCACTGATCCCTTTAGGATGCAAATTAGAATTAGTTCGTCCTTGTCTGCGTAATGTTCATTTAGAGTATTAGCTAATTTTCTTATCTTTTTGTTCAAACTTTCTTCATCAATGAGTACTTTCTCTATAAGATCATTGCTGTCAATCTTCATCATATACCTCGATTTGTAGTATTTTGCTCGTAAGGTCTGTGACCTTAAATTCTCCGCTCATCCTTAGACCTGTTATCCATATAATCTTATCATCCGATAAAATTATTGGCAGTCTATCTCTTTTAGCCCTATCTATCTTTTGGTCGATAAAAAAGTCCTTAAGCTTCTTATTAGATTTACTTCCTAAGGGTATAAACTTATCGCCATTTCGCCTAGTTCTAACTTTTAGGGGAAATTTAAGCTTATCATAATCAAAGTAAGCCTTTGATCTATCCCTTGTGTAAGTCTTACTATTAATTATACTTGATTTTATGATTTTACCATCAAAGTCAATCTCATCTTCGGCGTATAAATCATAGACGCTTTCATTTTTAAAGTCCTTGGCATCTTCTAAAATATAATAGTCGTAAGACTTTCTAAATCTTAGATCATCTTTTATTATTTCCTTGCCATTGGCAAGAGTAATTAGAGATAAAAATTCATCTATATTATCTTTTGAAATATCCTTGATAGTCCCTTTTAACTTTTCAATCCCAAGTCTTATGAGCCTATTTTGGTAGGGCTTTCTTAAACTTTCAAAATCATTTTTTCTAAATTTTATTGCCCTAACTGACCTATCACATATTTTATCATAAATCTCTCCTATAGTATCATCTATGATTGTAAGGTCATCCTTGGCAAGGTCGCTTAGCCTTGCGGCTTGGTCAATAAATCTAGGATTTATCTCCTCTAGAAGTGGAATTACTTCTAGCCTTATCTTATTTCTAGTGTAGTCAGCTTCAAAATTGGTGTGGTCTATTGCGTAGGGGATGTTATTTTGGCCTAAATAAGTTAAAATATCTTTCTTCTTAATATCTAGAATTGGCCTTATAATATTTCCAGACCTATAAGCCATAGCCTTTAAGCCATCTAAGCCTGTTCCTCTTACTATCCTCATAAGGACAGTTTCTGCTTGATCATCCTTATTATGGGCAACTGCAATCTTTGAATGCGGAAATTTTCCTGCTAAGCGGTTGAAAAAATCATATCTCAGCCTGCGACCTGCATCTTCTGATGAAATTTTCTCTTTCTTTGCTAAATCATCCATAGACCTTGCTTCTGAGAAAAATTTAAGGCCAAGATTTTTTGCTGTATTTCTTACAAGGTCTTCATCCTTTGCGGCCTCTTTCCTATGGAGGTGGTTAAGATGGGCAAGGACAATGTCAAAGTCAATTTCTTTTCTAAGTTTATCTAGCATATAGATTAAAAATTGACTATCTGGTCCACCGCTTGCTCCAACAATTATCGTGTCGCCTTTTTCTATTAGCTGATGTTTTCTAATAGTTTCTAAAAACCTATCTTCCATTTTCATTTGTTTCTGTATTCTCTTTAGTTTCTGTATTTTCTTGGCTTTCTACTTCATTATTAGGATCTACTCCCTGGCCTTGGTCAGGGTTTTCTACTTTTTCATTATTTTCTTGACCTTCTTTATTATCATTTTGATCAATTTTATTGATTACGCCTGAATTTTCTTCCTTGACTTCAGATTTCTTGACCATACCTAGCTTTTCCTTGGCGACTTTTTCCTTAAATTGGTCAGTATTCCTATTTTCGTAGTCTTTATTTAGGCTATTGATTTCTTTTTTGACATTTTCAAGCTTTTTCTTGCTAGAAACTATATCTTGGTCGAGTTTTTTCATATCAGCATTTAAATTTGAATTTAAAAAATAAAAGCCAATTACAGAAAAAATCACAAGACCAAAGGCTGTTAGCAAAAACCTCTTATTCTTCTTGCCTCTTTGCTTAAGGTAGGAATTTTTCCTAGCCTTTCTCCTATTATTCGCCATCTATTACCTCATACATGCTCTCGGCATTATTTTTCTTAGCTCCTTCTATCAGGCTTAGAACTTTTGCCTTTAAGACAGATTTACCGAAGGTTATTTCAATTATATCGCCTATTTCTACCTCACTGCCTGGCTTTGCTATTTTATCGTTAATCTTTACTCTCTCGTTTTCACAAGCTTCTTTTGCTACTTGTCTTCTTTTAATTATTCTTGAATTCTTTAAAAATTTATCTACTCTCATAACATAACTGTACTTTTTCTTATATCTTATTCAATAATAGGTATTTAGCCAAAAATTAGTATAGTATAGGTATGAAGTACATATTTCACATCGACTGCGATGCTTTTTACGCATCCTGCGAGGAGCTTAGAAATCCAAAACTTAAAAATATTCCTATGGCTGTGGGTGGCCTTACAAATAAGTCTATCATTACGACTGCCAATTACATGGCAAGGAAATATGGCATCCACTCTGCTATGCCTGTTTTTATTGCAAGGGACCTTTGCCCTGACCTTAAGCTTGTCCCTGTTGACCATGATTATTACAGGAAAAAGTCCAGGGAGGTCTTTGGTATAATTAGGTCCTATTCTAGAATCTACGAGCAAGTTTCAATAGATGAGGCCTATATACAAATTTATTTGGATGACCCAATTTCCTTTGCCAAGGACTTACAAAAGGAAATCATAGATAAGACTGGCATTCCAATTTCCATCGGTATTTCCTATAATAAGTTTCTTGCCAAGCTCGGTTCTGACTGGAATAAACCTTTTGGAATAAAGTATATTGATAAAGAAGAAGCTGATAAAATTTTACCAGATCTTGCTGTAGGCAAAGTACACGGCATTGGTAAGAAAGCAGCTTCCAAGCTTAATCAAATTGGGATTTATAAGGTTTGTGACCTTCTAAAACTTGATAGGGTCTTTTTAGAAGACCTTTTTGGCAAGGGTGGGGATTATATTTACCATGTAATTAGGGGAATTGATGATAGACCAATTGAAGTTTCAAGACTTAGAAAGTCTATCGGCAAGGAGAGGACCCTAAGTAAGAATACCAATGATAAAATCCTCCTTAAATCCTATCTTAAAAAAATTGCAAGTCTCATTGAAAAAGAGATGGATGATAAGAAAATCCAAGCTAAGACCGTTTCTATCAAACTTAAAGATGAGTATTTTAAAAATAGAACCAGGTCTTATACACTTCAGGAGCCCATTTATAAGGCAAGTGATATTTACAATGAAGCGATAAGTCTTTTTGATGAGGTTTTTGAAGGTGAATATCTAAGGCTTATCGGTATTTCCCTTTCAAATTTATCAGATAGGGATATTGACCAACTTACTTTTTTATAAAAAAACCAAGTCTAATCCATCTTGTGGATGACTTGGCTTTTTCTTTTATTCTTTATCTTCAAGTAATGATTCTTGTTTATCTTCTTCGGCTTCTTCTGATGAGTCTTCAGCTTTTGCGTCCTTTTTGAAGGCCGCTCTTACCTTAGCATCGATTTCTTTGACAAATTCTGGATCATCTTCTAGCATTTTCTTTATATTTTCCCTACCTTGGCCAAGTTTTTGGTCACCGTAGGAGAACCATGATCCTGCCTTGTCTATTATATCTAAATCTACCGCAGTATCTAGGAGTACTCCTTCTTTGGAGATTCCCTTACCATACATTATATCAAATTCTACTACCTTAAATGGTGGTGCTACCTTGTTTTTAACAATTTTTACCCTTGTACGAGATCCAATTGAGTTATCTCCCTCGGTGATGGTCTTTATCCTTCTTATATCAAGTCTTACTGATGAATAGAATTTAAGGGCACGACCGCCTGTTGTTGTCTCAGGACTTCCAAACATTACTCCAATTTTTTCTCTTAATTGGTTAATAAAAATAACTGTAGTATTCGATTTGGCAATGATACCTGTAAGTCTTCTTAGGGCCTGGCTCATAAGTCTAGCTTGTAGACCCATATGGCTATCTCCCATTTCACCTTCGATTTCTGCCTTTGGTACTAGAGCTGCTACAGAGTCTATTACAATTAGGCCAACCGCCCCACTTCTTACAAGGCTTTCAGCTATATCAAGACCTGCCTCACCTGTATCTGGCTGACTCATGATAAGATTATCTATATCTACACCAAGATTTGCAGCATATTCAGCATCTAGGGCATGTTCAGCATCGACAAAGGCACAAGTATCGCCAAGCTTTTGGGCTTCAGCTATTACGTGAAGGGCTAGGGTTGTCTTACCAGATGATTCTGGTCCATAGATTTCTATTACCCTACCACGTGGAAGACCACCTATACCAAGACCTATATCAAGGTTGATAGCTCCAGTTGGTATTGCTTCAATTTCAATCTTAGGAGCATCTCCCATCTTCATTACAGAACCTTTTCCGTATTTTTTCTCTATTTGCTTAAAAGCTTGGTCCAGAGCTTTTTGTTTTTCTTTATCCATATTTTCTCCTTATACATTAAATGTCTAATCGTTAGTACTATTATATACTTATTTTTTCTTTATTAAAGTTTTTTTGTAAAAAATATAGTTTTTCTAAATATTTTCTAGGTCTAGAACCTTTTTATTTTTAATTATATAGTCAAGGCCAGATATAATTGTAAGGATTACTGCTAGGTAAAATACGTATATTCCAATCATATGGGTAAATTCACTTTCTAGAAGCAAGAGGACTAAGGATACCATCTGGCTTATAGTCTTGGCCTTGCCCCATACACTTGCCGCTATGGTTATACCCATATCAGCTGCAAGAGTCCTAAAACCTGTAATTATTAGCTCTCTTGCTACAATTATTATTACTGCCCAAGCGGGAATTATTTTACTTTCTACAAGTACTATAAAGGCTGCAAGAGTTAATACCTTATCTACAAGTGGATCTACAAATTTACCGAAGTTTGTAATTAGATTTCTACTTCTTGCTAAGTGTCCATCAATGGCATCTGTTAGGGATGCTATTATGAATATTATGGCTGCTACATTATAGGATGTGCCATAGTAATAGTAAACTAGGACAAAAACTGGTATTAAAAATAACCTCACCATAGTTACTTTATTTGCTATATTCATTAATCTTCCTCCAAATATGTTCTATCAACTAAGACCTTGCGAGGTTTGCTTCCTTCATAACCCCCTACAAGTCCCTTTTGCTCTAATTGATCAATTATCCTACCAGCTCTTGCATAGCCGATTTTAAGCTTTCTTTGAAGCATGGATACACTTGCTGTATTATCCTCGATAATTAGCCTTATAGCTTCATCTAAAAGCTCATCTTCATCTTCTAGCTCCTCGGTGTTGGTCTTCTCTTCTACCTTTTCAATGGCTTCTTCATTGTAATCAGCCTTTGAATTATTTTTTATAAAGTCAACCACATCTAAAACTTCATCGTCGGATACGAAGGCTCCCTGGATTCTTACAGGTTTCATGGCATCAGATGATAGATATAGCATATCGCCCTTGCCTAGAAGTTTTTCTGCTCCTTGGGCATCTAGGATTGTCCTTGAATCTATTTGGCTTGTTACAGCAAAAGATATCCTTGATGGAATGTTGGCCTTAATTGTACCAGTTATTACATCTACTGTTGGCCTTTGGGTCGCTATAATAAGGTGTATACCGCAGGCTCTGGATTTTTGAGCAAGCCTTGTGATGTAGTCTTCTACCTCACTTGCAGCTGTCATCATTAAATCTGAAAGCTCATCTACTATAACAACTATATAAGGTAGGTTTTCCATAGATTCGTCAGTCTCGCTTGCCTTTTTATAACCCTTTATATCCCTTACATGGTGCTCTTCAAAGAGTTTATACCTTTTTTCCATCTCAGAAATCGCCCAAAACAAGGAACTTGCAGCCTTTTTAGGATCAGTTATAACAGGCATTATCAAATGAGGAATCCCATTATAAACTGATAATTCTACAACCTTTGGATCTATCAATAGAAGTTTGACCTCATCTGGTGAATGCTTGTATAGAATAGACATGATTATAGTATTGATACAAACAGACTTACCTGATCCTGTAGCACCTGATACCAAAAGATGGGGCATCTTCTCAATTGCTGATACAATTACCTCACCAGATATGGACTTACCCATAGCAAAAGGTATGGCTGACTTGCTTTTAATAAAGCTTGCTGATGAAATTATCTCCTTAAATCCAACCATTTCCTTTGTATCATTTGCCACCTCTATTCCTACGTGGGATTTGCCAGGTATTGGGGCTTCTATCCTTATGCCTGATGTGGCAAGGGATAGGGACAGGTCATCTGCAAGATTTACAATTTTTGAAACCTTGACCCCTCTTTGTGGTTTTAGTTCATAGCAGGTTACTGTTGGTCCCACATCTATTTGGACAACCTCTCCTTCTATGCCGAAGGATTCGAGGGTTTCTTCGATTATTTCAGCCTTTTCTCTGATTTCGTCATTATCAATTCCCTTATCCGTGTCAATGTCATGTAATAAATCAACTGATGGATAAGAATAGTTTGAAAACTCTCTTTTTAAATCTTCATTAAGGTCTGCAAATTCAACCTGCTTAGACTTGTAATCATTGATTATTTCTATATTTTTAGCTTGTGGCTCTTTTTTCTGAGCCACTCTTCTTTTTACAGCTTTTCGTGGTTCTTGATCAGGATTTTTTTCAAACCTTGGAATTTTTCTTGGTTCTTCCTTAGCTTGGATTTGCCTATCTTCTCTCTTATCAGCTAAAAACACCTTGAATTTATTATAAGTCTTTATAGTCAAGTGTTTGATGCCAAGTCCTAGAATTATAAAGCCATCCCTAATTTTGAGGAAAAATTCCCTATAGGAATATGGACTTACATTTATTATAAATGAACCTATAAGTGTTATATAAAGGATATATAGGCCAAGTGGACCGATAAAGTTTAGAATATAGAATCCTACTAATCCACCAAACCATCCACCTCCTAGGCTTTTTTTGAAGGCAGAATATTCTACAGACCAGGCTAATTCATTTCTTACAAAGTCTTTAGAAAGGATGGCAAGGGTTAATAGAAATATTCCATAAATTAGAAGCATCTTTGATAAGTTTTGCTTAAATATTCCCTTATAAACCATGAAAAAGGATACAAATAAGCCAAGTGGAAATAATATTGAAAGTTTTCCAAAAAGCTTGGCAAATATATCGCCTATCCTATCTCCCAAAAAACCTGTGTTTGATGAGATGATAAAGATAAATAAAAATACCGCAAGTCCCATCATAACCATAGAAAAGGTCTTTAGGTTGAAATTTTTTTCTCTAATTTTTTTCTGTTTACTTTTGTTAGGGGCTCTGGAAGATGACTTCTTCCTTACCCTTCCTTGATTTTTATTTGTCATATTAACCTCATTATTATTATATAGTAATAAGGGCAAAAAATAAACTGCCCAGAGGACAGTATATTTTTTTAATTACTAGTTTTGTTCTTTTTTATCATTCTTATAAGGTGATTCATCTACTGGCCAGGCTTCAGCTTTTTCTGGCTTTTCTAAAAGGGCCTTTCTTGAAAGGTTAATTCTACCTTGTCTGTCAATTTCTGTAACCTTAACTTTGACTGTATCGCCAATAGCTAGTTCATCTTCAACCTTGCCTACTCTATGGTGGGCAATTTGTGAAATGTGTAAGAGACCTTCCTTACCGATAGCAATTTCAACAAAGGCACCAAAGTTCATAATTCTTACGACTTTTCCTTCGTATATATCTCCTGGTTTTGGATCGGTAACTATTGCCTTTATCATCTCTATAGCCTTCTTACCGCTTGCTCCATTATCACTTGCTACTGTTATATGACCATCATCTTCTGTGTCAATCTTTACACCTGTTGCATCAATAATCTTATTTATGGTCTTTCCACCAGAACCAATTACTTCACGCACCTTATCTGGGTCTATGTCTATTGTGTAAAGTCTTGGTGCATATTCTGAAAGTTCTGCTCTTGGCTTATCTATAGCTTTTTCTATGACATCAAGGATTCTAAATCTAGCATCCTTTGCATCAGCTAGAGATTGTTCAAGAACTTCTTTTGTTATACCTGATATTTTCATATCCATTTGTAGGGCTGTGATACCATCACGAGTACCTGCTACCTTAAAGTCCATATCGCCAAGGTGATCTTCTAGGCCTTGGATATCTGTAAGAATTGATATAGAATCATCTTCCTTGATTAGACCCATAGCAATACCTGCTACTGGCTTTTTGATTGGAACACCTGCATCCATTAGGGAAAGGGTTGAACCACAGATTGAAGCTTGAGAGCTTGAACCATTTGATGATAATACTTCTGATACGACTCTTATTGTGTAAGGGAAGTCTTTTTCATCTGGTAATACTGGGACAAGGGCTCTTTCAGCTAGGTGGCCGTGACCTATCTCACGTCTACCTGGTCCTCTTAATGGTCTAACATCTCCTACACAGAATGGTGGGAAATTATATTGGTGCATATATCTTTTTTGTATATCTTCTACATTTAGGCCATCAATTATTTGACTATCTGCTGGAGAACCTAGAGTTACTACAGATAAAACTTGTGTTTGGCCTCTTTGGAATAAGCCTGAGCCGTGTACACGTGGAAGCACTTCAACTTCTGCAGATAGAGGTCTAATTTCAGTAAGGTCTCTGCCATCAGGTCTTATCTTATCGATTGATATCATTCTTCTTACTTCTTTTTTCATGATATCATCTATTCTTCTATGAATTTCATCTTCACTTTCTGGATAGTCTTCAAGGAATTTCTCCTTAGCTTCTTCTTCTATCCTAAAGATGTTATCTTCTCTTTCAGTCTTATCTGTTGTTCTGATTGAGTTTTTGATTTCTTCTTCAAAATTTTCTGAAATTAGTCTATCAAGTTCTATCTCTTCGTGAGCTTCTACTTCTTTTTTCTCCTTACCAATGTCATCTATGATTGTTTGGATAAAGTCAGAAATATCACCTATTTCTTCTAAAGCAAGTAGCATTGCTTCAAGCATCTCAGCTTCATCAAGCTCATTTGCTCCTGCTTCTACCATGTTGATTGCGCCTTTTTTACCAGCTACAGTTAGCTCAAGGTCAGATTTTTTTCTATCCTCTTCTTTTGGATTTACTATTAGCTTGCCATCAACTTTTCCAACCATACAAGCCCCAACTGGTCCGTCAAATGGTATATCTGAGATACCTAGAGCAATTGATGCACCTATTGTTGTTAGTGGGTCTGGAAGGTGGTCGTGGTCCATTGATAGGACTGTTGCTATAACTTGTACGTCATTGTAGTAATTTTCTGGGAAAAGTGGTCTAAGAGGCCTATCCATTTGTCTAGCGATCAAAGTTGCTCCATCGCTTGCCTTTCCCTCTCTTCTTAGAAAACCCCCAGGAATCTTTCCTACAGCGTATAGTTTTTCTTGGAAATCACAAATAAGTGGGAAGAAATCTATACCTTCTCTAGGTTTTTCACTTGCTACTGCTGTTACTAGAAGGGAGGTGTCTCCACTTTTTATGTAGCATGCTCCATTGGCTTGTTCTGCAAACTTACCTATGGTTACTTCTAATTCGTATCCGTTTTTTGAAGTGTAGTTGTAATTTTTGATCATTTAATCTCCTATAAAATAAGGCGGGTTATCCCCGCCAGCAATTAACCTCTTAGTCCAAGTCTTTCAACAATTGATCTATATCTTTCGATATCATTGTCTCTTAGATAAGTAAGCATACCTCTTCTACGTCTAATCATCTTGTAAAGTCCACGTCTTGAAGAGTGATCTTTTTTATTTGCTTTTAAGTGCTCAGTTAAGTCAGCTATTCTTTTTGATAGGATAGCGATTTGTACTTCTGGTGAGCCTGTGTCTTTTTCGTCTAATTGGTAGTTTTTGATTATTTCTTGTCTTTGTTCTGCGTTCATAATTTCCTCCGTATATTTGATTTGGCCTTACCGAGTATTAGTCGAGGTTTCATATACCCAGCAAAGCTAGCTATACTATTATACGCCCTATTTTTCTTTTGTAAACTTATTTTAGGTGTTTTTCTATATATTCTAAGCCTTGGGCCTTGTCTTTATCCATCTGCTCTATTAATTCTTCAGCAGAGTTAAATTTAAAATCAGGCCTGAAAAATTCTATAAATTCTACGCTTATATTTTCCCCATATATATGCTGATTAAAATCATAGATATAAGATTCTATTTTCTTATCTTGGCTGGTCTCAAAGGTTGGATTTGAGCCAATATTTGTAAGAGCATAATAATATTTATCTCTTACAAGTATTCTTGTAAGATAGACCCCATCTTTCGGTATTACATAAGGGAAGTTAAGCTCTAAATTAGCTGTTGGGAAATTTAGGGTCCTGCCTCTGTGTTTGCCATGGACTACTTCCCCTCTAATCTTGTAGTACCTTCCAAGATACTTATTAGCCTTTGAAATTTCCCCTTCTTTTACTAACTCTCTGATATGTTTTGATGAAATCTTACTATTATCATCTTCTAGTTCAAAATCAATAATTTCAGCCTTATAGGAATAGATATTTTCATATTCTCTAAGAGTGTCAATAGTTCCCTTGGCCTTGTAGCCAAAACGGTAATCACTGCCAACTATTACAACCTTTGCGTTTAATTTTTCTGCTATCACAGTTTTGATAAATTCTCTAGGGGATAATTCCATAAAGGTCTTGTCAAAATTAACCAGGCAGAAAGTTTTTATTCCTATTTCTGATAGGATTTCAATCTTATCTTCTAGGCTTGATAGGTATTTATCCTCATCTTTTACAGTCCTCTTACCATCTTCTTTAAAGAGTAAGACAGATGGGGTAAGACCGTACTTTTTAGATAAGTATATATTTTTTTCCATTAATTTTTGATGACCCAGGTGGACTCCGTCAAAATAACCTAGGGCAACCGCCTTTTTTTCAAGATCTGGCAAGTCACTATTTAAATCATATATTCTTATCTTATCTTTCATAAAATACCTTCTCCATTTTTAGGAAATTTCTACCATCTTCGCTTGCAATTTTCGCAAGGCCTATAAAATTATTGTCTATATAAATCCTAATTTCCCCATCTATTTGCTTATTTGTTAAGATTTTTTGCCCATTTATTAGATTTTCTAGATATTTTTTATCTATGTCTAGTCTTTCCAAATGGTCAAGGGCTATATCTAGGGGAATTAGTTTTTTGATTAGTTCCTCTTTTGGAATTTCTAAAATATCTGCACTCTTTATCGAATCTTTTATATCAAGTTTGCCAACCCTAGATCTCTCTAGGTTTTCTACATGGGCGAAAGTCCCAAGTCTTATTCCAATATCATCTACCAAAGTCCTTATATAAGTACCCTTTGAGCAGGTAACTTCTATACTTGCCTTCGGAAAGTCAAAGGATAAGAGCTTGATGTCATAGATTTTTACCTTACGGATTTTTCTTTCTATTTCTATGCCTTCTCTGGCCAGGTCGTAAAGCTTTTTGCCAGCTACTTTTAGAGCTGAATACATAGGTGGTATTTGTTCTATTTGACCCTTAAAAGAATCCATTACTTTTATAAATTCATCTTTATTTATTGGTTTATCAGACCTTGCTGTTACTTCTCCTGCTGCATCTAGGGTATCTGTCCTAATACCAAGGATTAGGTCTGTCTTATAGACCTTATCCTTGGTCATCATATAGTCTGATACCCTGGTTGCCTTGCCAACTACTATTGGAAGGACTCCACTTGCTTCAAGGTCCAAGGTACCTGTGTGGCCTACCTTTTTCATATCTAAAGCGCGCCTTACAAGGCTCACTACCCTTGCTGATGATATGCCCTTTTCTTTGTCTATGTTAAGGATTCCCTTAAGACTCATATTTCTTTTAATATCTCCAAAGCCTTCTCAGCTGCTGATTCTAAAGAATCATCAAAGATTGAAAATCCACTTGCCTTTATGTGGCCACCGCCACCATTATCTCTTGCAACTTTTGACACATCGGCAAATTTACTTCTTAAAGATACCTTGTATTCTCCATCATCATATTCTTTTACTATCATGGATATTTCTACTTCCTTTAGGTC
This sequence comes from Anaerococcus sp. NML200574, assembly GCF_026131665.1. Lineage (NCBI taxonomy): Bacteria > Bacillati > Bacillota > Tissierellia > Tissierellales > Peptoniphilaceae > Anaerococcus > Anaerococcus sp. NML200574. The sequence goes on from NZ_JAMXSM010000011.1 coordinate 18,135, forward strand.
CCTTAGTTTATTTACAATTGACTCAGCATCCCCCATTTGAACATGGTATTTTTCTACTAAATCCTTGCTTGCAATAGCAAAGGCCTTTTTGTCGAAAAACTGAGCTGTAGATATAACTTCGTTATGAAATTGCATTACCTTTACTGGTTGTGATTGGTAAAGATTTCTGTAGATATATTCATAGTCTACACCTGCTGTGATGAGCTTACCAGCAACATTAAAGGTGTATTCGTTGATGTTTGCATACATAAACCTACCTGTGTCTGTGCAAAGACCTGTAAATAGTAATGTTCCTATGGTTTCATCCATTGGTAGGTCTAGCTTATCTATGATTTCATAAGCTAGTTCGCATGTTGCTGGCGCTGTGTCATAGATTAGGTTTAAATCACAATTGATTTTACCGCCTACGTGGTGGTCTATTACTATGGTTTTCTTTGAAGCTCTAGCAATAGGTGTTGCACTTCCTATCCTATCAAATTCTGAGCAGTCCATTATTATGAAAAGATCATAAGAATCTCTGCTTGCTTCCTTATAATTTTCTATTTCTGGTAGGAAGAGTAGGTAATCATCTATTGTGTCTATAGCGATCACTTCAACATCTTTGCCATATAATTCTAAGGACCTTCTTAGGGCAAGGGTTGAACCCAGATTGTCTCCATCTGGGTTGACATGGCTTGCTATAGCGATTGTTTCTGCTTCATCTACCATTTTGATAAATTCTTCTAATTTTTCTTTACTAATCCTGTCTATTTTCATTTGCTTTTTTATCCTTTGCGATTGTTTCTTCAATTAGCTTATTCATATAAGCTCCACGCTCGATTGAGTCATCAAATTTAAACCTAAATTCAGGCATGGACCTTAATCTCATCCTCTCACCTATTAGGATTTTGATGTAGCCTTTTGCTTGGTTTAGAGCCAGCATGGCATCTTCCTTATTTTTGCTATCTCCAAGAACAGATACATAAACATCTGCATATGATAAGTCATTTGTTACTTCTACATCTGTAATTGATACCATTGCTTCAGTTGATAGTCTAGGATCAGAAAGGTCATCTCTAAGTATTTTAGAGACTTCCCTTTTGACTTCTTGTGATATCCTTGCGGTTCTTTTACTATTCATCTATTAACTTCTTTCTACTTCAACCATTTCGTAGGCTTCCATTACATCGCCTACCTTAACATCGTTAAATCTTTCAAGACCTATACCGCCTTCATAGCCACTTTGAAGTTTACTTGCATCATCTTTAAATCTCTTCATTGATGAGATTTCACCATCAAATACTACGATATTATCTCTAAGAAGTCTGATTTTAGATTTTCTTGTTACAAGGCCGTTTGTTACCATTACACCTGCAATTGTGCCTGCTCCTGGTATTTTGAAGGTTTCTCTTACTTCTGCCCTACCAAGTACATTTTCCTTAAATTCAGGTTCGAGCATACCATTTATAGCTTTTTCTACATCTTCGATTGCTTCATAGATTACGCTATAGGTTCTAATTTCAATGTTATTATCCTTTGCTCTTTCTAAGGCTCCTTGGGTTGGTCTTACATTAAATCCTATGATTATAGCATTTGATGCTTGGGCAAGGAGTATATCTGATTCGGTTATACCACCTACAGCTCCTGCTATTACAGATACTTTGACTTCTTCATTTGATAGTTTTGTTAGGGATGTGCTTACCGCATCTACAGTACCCTTTACATCTGTCTTAACTATGATGTTTAGCTCTTTTAGTTCGCCTTCAGCTATGTCTGAATACATATCTTCTAGATTTGTATTAGCCTTAGCTATTAGGCGCTCTTCACGTTTAAATTCTGCTGCCCTGTCTGCATATTCACGTGCGACTTTTTCATCAGCTACAGCATAAATCTTATCTCCAGCTTCTGCTACATCTGATAGTCCTAGGATTTGTGCAGGTATTGATGGACCAGCTTCTTTGATTGGTTTACCCTTTGAGTTAAACATTGCCCTTATCCTACCTGATGAAGATCCTGTTACTACATAATCTCCAGCATGAAGGGTTCCTTTTTGAACAAGAACTGTTGCTACTGGTCCTCTTGATTTATCAAGCTCTGCTTCTATTATTATGCCTACTGCCGCCCTGTTTGGATTTGCCTTAAGCTCTCTAACTTCAGCTACTAAAAGCACCATTTCTAGAAGTTCTTTTATACCTTGGCCAGTATGAGCTGATACTGGTACCATGATGGTATCTCCACCCCATTCTTCAGGTACAAGGCCATGTTCCATGAGTCCTTGCATAACCCTATTTTGATCTGCTGTGTCCTTATCTATTTTGTTTATTGCTACTATTATTGGAATCTCAGCAGCCTTAGCGTGGTTTATAGCTTCTATTGTTTGTGGCATTACACCATCATCTGCTGCTACTACTAGGATTGCTACGTCTGTCGACTGAGCTCCCCTCATTCTCATTTCTGTAAAAGCTTCATGGCCTGGTGTATCTAGGAAGGAAATTTGCTTACCATCTACATCAACGGTGTAAGCACCTATATGTTGGGTTATTCCTCCAGCCTCTCCACGTGTTACAGATGTATTTCTTATGGCATCTAGTATACTTGTCTTGCCGTGGTCAACGTGACCCATTACTGATACAACTGGTGGTCTTTCCACTAAATTTTCCGGTTTATCTTCATAATCCAAGTCGTATGATTGCTCTTCTAGGGCATCATAAGCTTCTTCTTTAAAGACTTCCTTGCCAAAATCCATAGCTATTAGATTTGCTGTATCAAAGTCTATTTGATCATTAAGTCCTGCCATTATGCCAAGACCTATAAGTTTTCCTATTACAGAATTTGGATTTTCTCCAAGTTTATCTGCAAAAGTTTTTACATTTACAGTTTCTGGTATTTCTATTCTTGATTCATTCTTAGCTTTCATATTTTTCTCTTGCCTATTATTTTTCTTTGATTTTCTCTTCTTATTTTTCTTTTTTCTATTCTTACCAGTTGGTCTTGCTTCTTCGTCGTCTTCATTTGCTATCATCTTAGGGTCAATCTTTTTCTTTTCCCTTTTCTTCTCAACTGGTTTCTTAGCCTTAGGCTTTTGATCAATTATTTCTGCTTCTTCTGAAGAATCTTCATTTAATTCTGTAAGATATTCATTTATTAATTTGCGGTCTTCTCCGCTAATCATTGACATATGGGATTTGATATTTAGATTAAACTCTTCGTTTAAAATCTTAATCATTTCCTTTGATTCCATCCCATTTTCTTTAGCCAATTCGTATACTCTTATTTTGTCAGCCATTTAATCACCTCATTTTACTTCATAAGCTTCTAACTCCTCATAAATATCATCATCTATTTTCATTTTAAAGGCTTGGTTTAGCTTATTAGACTTTCTAAGGCCCTTTAGGCATGCTTCATCTTTGCATACATAAGCGCCTCTTCCATTTACTTTTCCACTTTCATCTATCAAGATTCCTTCTTCTTTGTTATTTACTATTCTAAGAAGGTCTTTTTTATCTTTTAGAGAACCACATACTATACATTTTCTCTGTGGTATCTTTCGAGTTTTTTTCATTTTTAACCTCAAATTGAATATTTATTATTCATTTATAAAGTTTTTAGCATAAGGCCTAGTTTTCAAGGCTTTCATCAGCCTGGTCAAGATTTTCTAAAAAATCTTCCTCATCAGCCTCATCTTCATCAGATTCTTCTAAATCTGTGTTAGCTTCTTCTGTTACTATATCTTCTTCAGCATCTGCGGCAGATTCAGCTAGGCTCTCGTCACTTACTTCATCATTATTTTCAATGATTTCTTCTTCATCATTTAAGCCTAAGATATCATCGATTTCTTCTTGGCTTAGGCTATCAAATTCTAACTCTGATTTTATGTCGATTTTCCAACCTGTAAGCCTTGCTGCAAGTCTAGCGTTTTGACCTTCCTTGCCTATGGCAAGTGAAAGTTGGCTATCATCTACTACTACAAGAGATTGTCTATTTTTCTCATTTATTAGGACTTTGATTATATCAGCAGGTGATAGGGCATTTGATATGAAAGTTTCTGCATCTTTTGAATAATTGATTATATCAATCTTTTCGCCTTGAAGACTTTCTACTATTGAATTTACCCTAGCTCCCTTATAGCCAATGCAGGCTCCTACAGCATCTATGGTTTCGTCATTTGAATATACAGACATCTTTGTCCTAGAGCCAGCTTCTCTTGCTATAGAGTAAATTTCTATTATACCATCAGTTATTTCAGGTACTTCTAGCTCAAAAAGTCTTACTACTAGGTTTTCGCTTGCTCTAGATAGAACTATTTGAGGATCTTTTCCTGAGTTTCTTACTTCTTTTATAAGAAATTTCATTCTCTCATTTGGAGCATAGACCTCATTAGGAACTTGCTCTTTTAGTGGAACAATCCCTTCTATCTTATCGAGGTTAACATAGACATTATATTTATCTTGTCTTTGAATAGAGCCTGTTATAAGCTCATTTTCTCTGTCTAGATAATCTCCAAATAGGGTTTCTCTTTGGGCATCTCTTATCTTTTGTATTACGATATTTCTTGCAGTTTGGGCTGCAACCCTGCCGAAGTTTTTAGGTACAAGTTTTATCCTGGCCACATCACCTATGCTAAGAGTAGGGTCTACTTCTTTTGCATCTTTTAGACTGATTTGGCTTACCTTATCTTCTACTTCATCAACTACTTCTCTTAGGGCAAATACCCCTATCTCACCCGTTTCGTGGTCTATGACTACATCAACATTTTCTTGATTGTCATAATTCTTTTGATAACTTTTTACAAGCGCCTTTTCTAGGGCTTCAAGGATTACATCTTTTTCAATATTTTTATCCTTACAAAGCTCATCAAGGGCTGCCATAAAGTCTTTGTTCATAACTTCTCCTTTTAAAATACTATCTCAATTTTAATTTCTTTGATATCAGACTTATCTATTTTAATTTCCTCGTCATCTTGACTTATAAATAAAATGTTATCAGCATTGACCTCTTTTGTGAAGGCTATAAGCTCACTGCCATCTTTAAGTTTTACCTTAAGTAGCTCATTCATATTTCTAATCAGGTCTCTGTCAGTCTTTAGTGGCCTTGATAAGTCTTGAGAGGATACTTCTAAGTAGTATGAAGTAGAAATTAAATCTAGTTGATCTAGCTTCTCATCCAAAAAAGTACTTACCTTTTCACAGTCGTCTATGTTTATGCCGCTTTCATTATATATATAGAAAATCAGTCTCTTTTCATTCTTAGGTCCTATAAACTCTATATCAACGAGTTCATAGCCTAAATTTTCTATATCATCATTTAGTAATTCTTTTAATTTTTCAGTTAAATTCATACCACTCCCCCTAACATTAAAAAAAAGTGGAATTTGCGCCCCACTTCTTACTAAGATAATTATACTTTAAATCAAGATGATTTCAATATTTTAATTTATTCATTATACATAATTTATAAGACCATTAATGAATTATATTACATTATTCTATATTATTATGAAAATGATTGTAAGGTCCATTTTACAATAGACTATTGCTTTTTTAAAAATAATGTTTTATAATAAATATAAGATAATAAATGAAGGAGGATATTATGACATTATTTATTATTGGACTTATAATTTTATTTGGAGGAGGATTTCTATATTCAAAATATGTTGAAAGTCAACTAGAACCTGACGATAGAGAAACTCCAGCAGTTAAAAAAGCCGACGGTGTCGACTTTGTAGTAATGAGTGAGGCTAAAAACTGGCTTATCAACTTACTTAACATAGCAGGTACAGGCCCTATTCTTGGACCTATCCAAGGTATCTTATTTGGACCTATTGCCTTTATTGCTATTCCAGTAGGTTGTGTTATTGCAGGTGCAGTTCATGATTTCATGACAGGCTTTATCTCAATGAGAAATGGTGGTAGCCAAGTTCCAAAATTAGTTGGTAAATACATAGGCGATGGAGTTAGAAAATTCTACAATATTGTTATTGCTGTTCTTTTACTCCTAACTGGTGTTGTATTTGTTTATACACCTGGTGACTTAATTGCTAAATTTGTACTTGGTAAAGAACCAGAAGGCACTGTAATTTGGATTATATATGCTGTAATATTTGCTTATTATATCCTATCAACAGTAATGCCTATCGATAAGCTTATCGGCAGAATCTACCCTATCTTTGGTGCTTTCCTAATCATATCAGCTATTGGCGTTTTAATCGGTATCTTTATGAAAGGTTCAGCTCACCTATCCTTTGAAGGTCAAGGACTTCTAGCTCAACATCCAAAGGGACAAAAATTCATCCCAGCATTCTTCATTACTGTAGCTTGTGGTATCCTATCAGGTTTCCACGGTTCACAAGTAACCCTTGTATCAAGAACTGTTAAAAGTGAAAAAGAAGCAAGGGCAACCTTCTATTCTACAATGATAGCAGAAGGCTTTATAGCTATGATATGGGCAGCAGGTGCTATGGTTCTTTTCTCAACAGGAGAAGCTCCACTAGATACAGCTGGTACAATCATGGTTGGTAATATTTCTAAATTCTTTATGGGTAATATAGGTGGTCTACTAGCAGTAGTAGGTGTAATCGCACTTCCTATCACATCAGGTGATACAGCATTTAGATCTCTAAGACTAATAATTTCAGAAGAATTAAATATAGACCAAAGAAATGGTTCAAAAAGAGCTGGTCTAGCTGCTTGTCTATTTATTCCAGCATCAGCTATCCTATACTTTGCAAAATCAAATCCTAATGGATTTAACATTCTTTGGAGATACTTCGGATTTACTAACCAATTCGTAGCAATCTTTGCCCTAGCAGTTGCAACAATTTACCTAATGTATAATAACAAAAACTACTTTATTACACTTATACCAGGTATGTTCTACTGCTTCATAGTATTCTCATTTATAATCAATGCTGACCCAATAGGATTTAGACAACCTTACACAATTGCTTATCCAATAGCAGCTGTCATTACCGTTGCTTATGCATGGTTTGTAGTAAGATGTGGAAAGAAGAATAGATCTAGAATTGAATCAATAGTTTTAGACTAAGATAAATTTAAAGGTGGCTTAGGCCACCTTTTTTCTATACAAGAAGGAGACTTATGAAAATAAAATTAGATAAAAAAGGAAAAGAATTCGCAGCTAAAAAAGACATTAAGGCCTTATTTATTAATCCTGACCTAGATAGCAAGGAATCCTGCTGCACAATTGGAACTGTAGATTTTGATGTAAGCACAAAGCAAGTAGGCAAGCTTGAAAGCTACCATAAATATGAGGATGAAAATATTGAAATTTACGTCAATCCTAATATCTATGCCTTTATAAAAGACGATGAGGAAATTGAAATATCAGCCTTTGGCCTAGGATCTTTTAAAAAATTTTATATAAAAAATGAAATCAACACAATCGAGAGATAAAATGGATGAAATTAATAAAAAAATAGAAAACTTTAAAAACAAATACCCTCTTGCAGATGACCTTAAATCAAGGCTTCCTAATCCTAAATTTAGGTATATGGGCAATAAGGTCTTAACCCAGGCAATTTCTGCCATACTTTCTGGTAAAAATATATTGCTTGTTGGTGAAAAATCCACAGGCAAAAATGTCCTTGCAGAAAATTTGGCCTATCTTTTTGATAGGCCTATGCGGAATGTTTCCTTCCACCTAAGCCTTGATGCCTCAAGCCTAATAGGAGATGACACCTTAAGATCAGGAAGTGTTATTTTTAGGGAAGGGCCTATAAGTCTTGCAAGTACTCATGGAGGCTTTGCAGTTCTTGATGAAATAAATATGGCAAAAAATGAAGCCATGGCAGTCCTCCACTCAGTCCTAGATTACAGAAGAATTATTGATGTACCTGGCTATAAGCTAATAAAAGTACACCCTGCCACTCGCTTTATAGCAACCATGAACTACGGCTACGAAGGAACTCGCGACCTAAATGAGGCCCTCTTATCAAGATTTGTCATCATAAAGATGCCAAGAATTTCTGATGATGACCTAAAATACCTAATTAAAACCCATTATCCTTATTTGAAAGATTCCTACATTATAGATCTTGCAAACCTTTTTAGGGACCTAAAAGATAAGGCAGAGGCACACGAAATTTCTGAAAGTGCTCCAGATTTAAGAGGAATGTTTGATGGCCTTGACCTAGTTAAAGAAGGCCTTGAATTAAAGGAAGCTATGAGACTAAGTCTTGTAAATAAGGTCTTTGATGACTATGAAGCAGGTCTAATAGAAGATTTGCTAAAGGCAAGATTTAAGGATGATATTTATCACAAAGATATGACCAATGAATAAATACAACAAAGAGATAAATGAAAACCGAATAAACAACCTCCAATGGGCAGGAGCAGAGTCTTATGACTTTGACAATTTTATAATAGGTGAAAATATAGATGGAAACCCTGACTTTTACCTAAATTTAATAATTGGCCTTGCAATTAAATATCTAGGTTATAAGGAAATTAAAAAGCTCTTTGACTCTTGGGCCTATAATATTAAAAGGGATAAGTACGACCTTGCCCTGATTTATATTTTAGAAGACTTCGCCTATAATAAAGAAGTATCCAAAAGGACTGTTTTAAAATCTCTTAGAAAGACATATGCAGAAAAATTTCTAGATGATAGGTATGACTTGCAAAGGAGAAACCTTGCCCTAAGGCAAAATCAAATCTACCGCCTAGAAGAAATTAGAATGAAGGAGATCCTAAATATAAAAAATCCTAATCTTTCCAAAAAAGATAGGGACCTATATAATCTTTTAAAGCTAAAATTAGATACAAATAATGATAATCTAGAAGCTAGAGTTAAAAATTTATTTGAAAAATATTTAGGATATAAGGAAAATAATATTCTTAAAAATCTTCCATCATTAAATATATCACTTTTTGAAAATGCAGGTATGCTTAGCCTTGAAAGATCAAACATGCCAGCTGATTTTAAGGCCAAAGGACAAAAATCTCACGGCTTTGCTAGCCTAATCCTTGCTTATGGAAATAAAAAACGTAAGGCAAGTCTAAATTTTATAAAAAAGACTTTTGGCAAGTCAATATTTGATGAAGAGATTAGACTTGGCATTGAAAGGGATTTGTGCACAGGTTGCCACAAGAGGTCAAAGTTATTCTTTTCTAAGGGAATCGACGAAAATGACAAGGACCTTGACCAAGACCTCAATAAAAAGACCATAGCAAGACACCTTTTAAAATTTAAAGCTAATAAGGCATCCTATACTAGGGCCATCTCTGTCCTATCTAAGGAAATCAAGCTAAAACTAAATCTAACCAGCTCACTTGACCAAGACCTAAGCCAAAGAGGTAGGCTTGTGCCAAGGCTTGCCTACAAGGCAGAAATTACAGACAGGGCAAAAATTTTTATGAAAAATACCCTCAAGGCTAATCCATCTATGAAGGTAGATCTCCTAATAGATGGGTCTGCCTCCCTCCTCGATAAGGAATCAGAGGTTGCCATAGAAGCCTATATTTTAGCTAAATCTCTAGAAAATAATAATATCCTAAACAGAGTCATAGCCTTTCAAACTGTAAATGACTTTACTATTTTATCCATACTCAAGGATTATGATGATAAAACAGAGATGAAAAAAATCTTTCGTTTTAAGGCCATGGGTTGGAATAGGGACGGCCTTATCTTTAGGGCCTACAGGGCAATTTTAGATAAGGATATCAAAAACACCCTAAGCCTAATACTAACAGATGCCAATCCCCAAGACCTAAAACCTTTAATTAGCGATGGCTTTAAGTTAAATAAACCCTACCAAGAAGAGCCTGCCCTTGATGATACCAAAAAAAGTTTGGCCTATCTAAGAAAAAAGGGCCTTAGTATAGCGGCTATCATAAATGGCAATAAGCTAGACAATGCTAAAGTCCTTTATCGCAACAATTTTATAAAAATAGATGATCCAGCTGGAATATCGTCTGCTGCCGGCAAATTTATCAAAAAACAAATATCAAAAGTAGAAAAATAAGCTATTAAATTAAATGCCTTATCATATAAACCTTTCCGGTTTATATATACATGGTAAAATTTAATAGCTTTTTTAGTCGAAAAATTCTTAATTAAAAAATATATATTTACATATTGTAGGGATATTCCAATGGTGATATAATTATGATAAAGATTATCATATTCAAAGGAGGTCTTATGATAAAAATTAAAAATTTATGTAAAAGTTATGGGCAAGGCCAATCGAAAATTGACGTTTTAAAAAATATTGACCTTGAAATTGAAGATGGTAAAATAATTTGTATTTTAGGACCTTCAGGCTCAGGCAAGTCTACCCTACTTAATATTATAGGTGGTATTGAAACAATTGATTCAGGCCAAGTTGATATCTATGGGGAAAACCTTTCTAATATGACCAAGAAAGATTTGGAATCCTATAGAAGAGATAAGTTAGGTTTTGTTTTTCAATTTTACAACCTAATCAGCGACTTAAATGTATTAGAAAATATTGAATTAGGCAAGTATTTAGCAAAAAATCCCCTTGATATAGATAAGCTTGTTGAAGATTTGGGAATAAAGGATCAATTATACAAATATCCTAATGAAATATCAGGTGGGCAGGCCCAAAGAACCTCGATTGCTAGAGCCCTCATCAAAAGTCCACAGATTTTAATCTGTGATGAGCCTACAGGCGCCCTTGATTATGAAAGTGCAAAAGACGTTTTGAATTTGATTGAAAAAATGAACAAGGAATATAAATCAACAATTCTTATTGCTAGCCACAACGTTCAGATAAGCAAAATGTGCGATTATATTCTAAAAATCCACGATGGCAAGGTTAAATCTTACCTTAAAAATGATGAAAAAATTCTAGCAAAGGATGTAACCTGGTAATGAAAAACCCAATTTATAAAAGAGCCTACAGGCAAATTTACTTTCACCCATCAAGAGTCTTGCCGATTTTCCTTGCTCTTTGCTTTATAATAATTTTTTCTTCATCATTTTTTATAGCACAAGATTCAACAAAAAAAATCTATTACAAACTTATAGAAAATGGAAAGGTCGAAGATGGTAACTTTACATGCCTTGAAAAATTAGATGAAGATACAAAAACAAAAATAGAAACTAAAAATATCAGTCTTTATGAAAATTTTTATGTTAACGCCAAATCTACTGATAATAAAAAAATAAGAGTTTTTGAAAATAGAGATAGGATAAATATTCCATCTATACTAGATGGAAGGCTGGCTAAGGATAAAAATGAATTAGCTATCTCTGCAAACTATGCCAGGGCAAATAAAATACAAGTAGGAGATACGGTTAAACTTGAAGGAAAAAGTTTTAATATAGTTGGTCTTATAGCACTTCCTGATTATTCAACCCTTCTTAAAAATAACTCCGACATAGTAATGGATACAGGCTATTTTGGTGTAGGTCTTGTTTGCAAAGATGGACTAAAAGATTTATCTAAACAAATTTCTTACCAATATTCCTACAAAGACCAAGAAAATTTACCAAAGTCTAAGGCTAGAGATAAGCAGAAAGATATCATTAAAATTGTTAATCAAAAAAATATGGTTATTGATGCTCTATTAAACTATGATAATCACTGCATTAGATATTTCATAGAAGATATGGGTGGCGATGTGCCTATGATGACTGCAATTATGGTAGTTTTGGTTTTAGCCATTGCCTTTATAAGTGCAATCCAGGTTAAAAGTATGATTGAAGAAGAAGCTCCAATAATTGGTACCCTACTTGCTTCAGGCTATAAAAAACGAGAGCTAGAAAAAAACTATATGCTAATGCCAATCTTCATTAGCTTAATCTCATCCCTTATCGGTAATTTAATCGCCTATAGCCATACATACAAGACCTATACAGATCTTTATTACAAGTCCTATGACCTGCCAAAATTTGTAGTTTCATTTAACTTAAGGTCATTTTTCCTTACAAGTCTTATCCCACTTTTGATATATTTAATAATCAATTACCTTGTAATTGGAAAGGCACTTAAAGGCAAGGTTATTGACTTTCTTAGAAATACAATAAAATCACCTAAAGCAAAAATGAGGATAAAACTTGATAAGTTCTCCTTCATTAACAAGTTTAGAATTAGAGTTTTACTTGCAAATAAAGCAAATATTATTAGTCTAATCTTTGGAATAGGCCTAGCAAATATACTTTTAATTTATTCTCTAGGAGTTAAACCTGTCTTTACAGATTATGCACAAAAAGTGAAGGATTCGATGAAATACGAACATACTTACATCATAAAAGCTCCTGATCCAAACATCAAAGCCGATAAAATCTCTATGATGAGTTTTGAGTTAGCAGATTTTAATATGAAAAAAATCCAATGTCTGGGAGTAGATCCTGATTCTAAATATAAGGACCTAAATATAAAAGACCTTAGTCCTAATGATATAATAATTTCAAATGGTCTTGCTAAGGTATATAAACTAAAAATAGATGATGAAATCAAGGCTGTAGAAAACTTCAATAATAAAAAAGTAAAATTAAAGGTAAAAGCTATAGAAAAAAACAATACTAAATTCCAAATCATAGGTAAAAGAGAGGACTTAAATAAAATAATAGGTCAAGAAAAGGAATATTTTAATGCCTATGGGTCTGATAAAATCCTAAATATCGACAAAAATCTCTTGGTTAACGAAATTGATAAAAAAGAAATGAATAAATTTATGACTCATTTCCTAGATTCCTTTGGCGGAGTCTTTGATAGTCTGCTATTTATTTCCCTAGCTTTTTACCTAATAATTTCTTATCTTGTAACAAGCCTAATAATAGATAAATCTAAGACAAATATATCCTATCTTAAAGTTTTTGGAATAAGAGATAAAGAAAATGCGGCTATTTATACTAATCCTATTTTTCTAATCCTTATATTATTTGAAATCGTAATGATACCTGTCATGGACTTTTTAATTAGACTCATGACAAGCTATGCCCTTACTAAACTAGATGCCTATGTAGAAGTAAATATTCCCCTATCTAACTTCATAAAAGCAATCGCTCTAAGCCTAATTATATTTATAATAGTTCAACTACTGGAAAAGATTAAGATTTCAAAAATTGATATGGTTAAGGAATTAAAAGTTATTAATGGATAAAGAATTGTGAAAAATATGAAACTGCCCCCTAAATTTCCTTAAGGAGGGCAGTTTTATTTTGAAATCATTTATTTTCAAATTTTAAAAATTTATCAGATAGGTATAGGGAAATAATTATCTCCCCAAGGCCAAAAAGAGCTAATAAGGCCAAATCATTGATACCGATATATCTTAAATTATTGGCTTCAATTGCCAAAAAGCTAAGTCCTACAATTTTTAAAGACTTAAAGGCTGTGGCAAAGCCAAAGATTGTAAAGATAGTTGATAAGAGGACTATTATCCCAAAGGACCTAATCCTTATAGCAAGGGCTCCAAATATCCCAATTATAGGAAGGGATAAAAGTATGGACAGGATCATATAGTAAAGATATATGCTAAAGTCAATACTTGCAAAGCCTGCTATGAATTTGCCAGAAAGGTAAAATAGACCTAGGAAATATATTTGACAAAGGCTTACTAGGATAAAGGCTAGACCTAACTTAGCTATTACAAAGTCTATATTTTTCTTTGGGCTTAGCCTTATAAATTTAAGGCTCGCCTTGTGTTCTGTTGCCCATAGGCTTGCAATTATTATTGCAATTAAGGGGATGTAGAAAAAGGAAAAGTAAAACAAACTTACTTGTGTCCACAAAGATTGCCACTGATTAGTTAAGGCACCTTTATTCCCCAAATAATTTATAAGACCAAAGGCATTGGCTAGTAAAGGAATTATTAAGCTTACTAGCAAGATATTTACAAATTTTATTTTCTTAATCTCTAATTTTAACATTTTTCCTCCTAGTCCTTGTATAAGCTATAAGATTTCATGGATTTTAAATAATAAAGACTTCCTAGTAGAAATATTAGGGAAATGATTAGCGTATAGAAATTTATCGGATTTAATACCTGGATAAATTTACCTCCCTCATTTACATAAGAAATATTTAGTAGACTTGCCATCCAGGCAAAGGGATTTACAAAAGATAAAGTTTCTGAACTAAGCATTGTTATTATGCCGGTAAGGCCTCCTATTATTGATAAAAATGATAGGGTGTAGACTTTTTTACTCTTCATTTCTATAATCATAAATAAACTTACGAAAAATAAATTTATTATAAGGGCTGTTAGGTTTACAAGTACAAACCTTAAGGCCATGTCACCGCTAAAATTAAAATTAGCTGATCTTTTTGCTAGGCTTAAAAATACTAGTCCTTCTATTATTTGTAAGAAAACTAGCCTTAAAGCTAAAATCTTAAATTTATCAAAAAGTATGGAATCAACTTTTTCTCCAAGGATTATCTGCATTTGCCACATCTTATTTTTTTCTTCAATCTCTATTACTTTTTTTACTAATGATGATATTAGTATTGGATTTATCAGCAAAGAAATAAATAAATAGGTGTCTAAAATGTAAGCCAGTGGATAAGAGCTTTGAGGAAAAGACTTATTAAAACTTGCTCCTAGGACTATTAACATCTGCCCTAAAAATACTATTAGCATCAAGAAATTTATTCCAAGCCTTTTATATTTTTTTCTTTCTAAGTTTGCCATCTTATGACCTACTTTCTTCTATAAATAGCTTTTCAAGACTTTCTTTTTCTTCCTCTATCCTGTAAATATCAACCTTGCCATGGAGGAAATTTACAATATCTCCTATGTCTTGATTTGAAATCTTACCTAAAATAATTTTTTTATCCATCATCCTATCTTGACCAAGACCCAAAAGCCCTAGGGCCTTCTTATTATCTGAAGTTAGTAAGGATATAAATGGTGGATGAAGCTTCCTATAATCTTCTAGGCTTCCATTATAGGTCAAATTTCCATTTATCAGGATTCCTATGTGAGTAGCTATTTTTTCCATTTCATCAAGAATGTGTGAAGATATCAAGATGCTTGTAGAAGTGTTTTTGACAAGATTTTTAAATAAGTTCCTCATCTCCTCTATTCCTTGAGGGTCAAGACCATTTATCGGCTCATCAAGGATTAAAAGCTTAGGGCTTCCGATTAAGGCCATAGCAATGCCTAGTCTTTGCTTCATACCAAGTGAATATTCTCTTGCTTTCTTTTTGCCTACATTATTAAGGCCAACCATAGCTAAGGTTTTTGGGATTTCCTCTATTTTTATCCCCTTAAGCTTACATATTATTTCAAGATTTTCATAGCCTGTTAGGTGGTCATAAAAGGATGGATTTTCGATTAAAGCACCTAGATTTTTGTTTAAATCTTTTTGGTTCTTAGGATTTACTTCCTGACCAAAAACCTTAACAAGGCCTCCATCTTTTTTGACAAGACCCAAGATACTCTTCATTAAAGTAGATTTTCCTGCTCCATTTTTTCCTATTAGGCCATAAATTGCACCTTCTTCAATTTCTAAAGAGTCGATATCTAAGACCTTTTTATTGTTATATGATTTTTGTAAATTTTTAACTTCAAGTATTTTTTTCATAATCATTCCTCCTAAAACCATAATACCAAGACCTGATAAAGATAAAGTTTTAGTTAGGTCACTTTTACATCACAAAAGCAAATAAAGCTCGAGTCTGGTGTATAATAAGGATAACAAGGAGGCTTAGATGGATATAAGGAGTAATTTTTCAATATTAGTGGTTGATGATGAAAAGACCTTACTAGAAAATTTATATAATTTTTTGAAGGATAAGGGATTTAAAAAAGTTTATACTGCCAAAAACTTAAAGGAAGCTAGATTTAAAATTTCAAATTTAAAAATTGACCTGGTTGTTTTAGACTTGATGCTTCCAGATGGGAGTGGTTTTGATTTGTTAAGGGAAATTAGAAAGACTTCAGACATGGCTGTTATAATTTTATCTGCCCTAGATGGCCTTGATGACAGAAAAGAAGGCTTTGAAAATAAAGCCGATGACTATCTAGTCAAGCCCTTCTTCCCTGAAGAGCTCCTTTGGAGAGTAGATGCTATCTTAAGAAGAAGTAAAAAAGTTAAATCTGTTGATAAAATAAATTTAGGCAAGGTAATTTTTGATATGTCCAAGGGTGTCCTCATCAAAAATGGCGAGGAAATCGCCCTTACAGCCACCCAATACAAAATCCTAGCCTATTTATCTGAAAATATAAATATGATTGTCTCTATAGATAGGATTTTAGATCATATTTGGGAAGATTCCTATGGTTATGAAAACACTCTAATAACCCACATCTATAGGCTAAGGGAAAAGCTTGAGGATAATCCTAGAGAGCCAAAGATTTTGATAACCATAAAAGGCCTTGGTTATAAGCTTGTTAAAGAGGATTAGATGTTTGACTATATTTTAAAAAGATTTAAGAAAATTGTAATCAGAATATTGGTCTTGCTATTTTTCCTAATATTTTTATTTATGACCTTCCTCTACCTAAACTACAGGCTTAACAATAAATACCCAAATCCTAACGATGTTTTTTCTTATGTAGAAACTAATAAAACTAGGACCTACCTTAATGATACAAATAAGGAATTCCTTAAAGAAAATGATATTTGGGCTATAAGAATAAATAAGTATGGGAAGGTCATAGAATCTTTTTCCAAGCCAAAGGAAGTCAAGGATAAATTTGAAATCACTGATGTGGCAGGCTTTACAAGATATTATCTAGCTGATTATCCCGTATTTACCTACATCCTAGACGATGGGCTGATAATTTTTGCCTATCCTAAAAATTCCTTAGACAAGTTTCCCTTTAATTATTACAATTATAAGAACCTAATATTTAATGTAAAACTCTTTATAGGATTTGTAATTTTGTTTTTAGCCCTTGTCTATATTTTTTATATGATTGATATCAAAAATATCTTAAAAAATACCCTCCCCTTTCAAAAGGCTCTTGATAGGCTCTACGAAGATGATTTTGAAAGGCTAGATGAATATGGAGACTTGAAAGATCTTGCTGTTTCTGTAAACAAGGCTAATGAAAAGTTCAACAATCTAAAAATTGCTCAAGGCAAGTGGATTAGGGGTCTTAGCCACGATGTAAGAACTCCTCTTGCTAAGATTTCCTGGGAAGTTAGCAAAAACAATAAAAATGACCTCGATATCCAAAATATCCAAGACCAAGTCCTAAAAATTTCAAATATCCTAGAAGGCCTAAACCTTACCATGTCCCTTTCAAATATTGACAAAAAAGACTTTAAGTCTAAAAATCCTGTCAAAATTATTAGAAAAGTAATTGTCGATAAGCTAAATGAGAATCCTGATAGGGAAATTATTTTTGAAAATAAGCTAGAAGTGAGCGATTTAAAAATAAGAATGGATGAGAATTTATTTTATAGAATGCTTGAAAATATCCTAAAAAATTCACTTTCTTATACAGAAGGGGAGATTCTTGTCAGGCTCACAAATCCTGATGGTAAGCTGATTATTACAATAAGTGATCAAGGTAGCGGTATTTCTTATGACCTTATTAGGAGAATTAATGAGGAAGATTTGACCAATATAACCAAACATGGTTTGGGGATTTTTATTTCAAAACAAATCGCCGAATTGCATGACGGTGCTTTTCTTATTGAAAATAAAAAGCCTGGCCTTGAGATATCTTTTATCTTTTACCATATAGAATAAATAAAAAAGCTGGCCCTAAAATAGTTTTGGGGTCAGCTTTTTTATTTTAGAACAAGCCATCAAATAGGCTCATTTGATTTTCTTCTTGGATACCATCTATGATTCCCAAGTCTTTTAGGCTTTTGATGGCGTTTTTATTTAGGCAAGTTCTAGACCTTAGATCTTCTATTGATATAAAATTGCCCTTTTCACGCTCTTCTACTATGTCCTTTGCCATGGCTTCACTTACATCATCCACTGCCGCAAGTGGTGGTAGAATTGCCCCATCTTCTATCAAGAACTTCCTAGCATCTGACTTGTAGATATCAGCCTTTTTGATTTTTATCTCCCTAGCATGCATCTCTTCAGCTACTTCTAAGACTGTCTTTATGGCATTGTCCCTTTGGGTAAGGTCAAACCTATCCTTGTAGGAATCAAGAGCTAACCTTACAGCATCAAAGCCAGATAGGATTGTCGAATAGGAGAAGTCATTTAGCTTGGAATTAAAATATGAAGCATAAAAGGCTTCTGGGTAATAAACCTTGTAGTAGGCTATCCTATAAGACATCAGACAATAGGCAACGGCGTGGGCCTTTGGGAAAAGATATTTTATCTTTAGGCAAGATTCCACATACCAATCCTTGACCCCATTTTCCTTCATATAGGCAATAGTCTCGTCATCAAGGCCCTTGCCCTTACGGACCCTTTCCATGATTTGGAAGGATTTTTTCTTATCAAGGCCTTCAGTGATTAAGGCATTCATGATATCATCCCTAGTTGAAATTATTTCGTCAAAGGATGCGGTATTTGATTTTACAAGGTCTTGGGCATTGTTAAGCCACACGTCTGTTCCGTGGGAGAGACCAGAAATCCTAGCCATCTCTGAAAATTTCTTAGGATAGGTATCCTTTAACATGCCCCTTACAAAGTTTGTTCCAAACTCAGGTATGCCAAGAGTTCCTATGTCATTATTTGAAAAGTCGTGCTTAATCTTAAGAGGCTCTGTAGATGAAAATATCTTCATGACATTACTATCATCCATCTTTATATTTAAAGGATCTGTATCTGTTAAATCCTGGAGGGCCCTTATAATTGAAGGCACATCGTGACCTAGAAGGTCAAGCTTAAGGAGGGTTTCTTCCATTACTGAATATGGGAAGTGGGTGGTCCTTATATCTCCCCTCGGATCGTCTGCTGGATACTGGATTGGGGTTATATCAAAAACATCTATATCATTTGGCACAACTATAAGGCCGCCCGGGTGCTGGCCAGTTGACCTTTTGACATCCTTTAGCCCCCTCTGAAAGCTTCTAATCTGAGCATTGGTTAGGTTTAGGTTATTTTCTTCCATGTATTTTTTGATATAGCCAAAGGCTGTATTGTCCTGGATTTTGCCAATTGTTCCTGCCCTAAATACATGGCCCCTACCAAAGAGCTCTTCGGTATATTTGTGGATTGTAGGTTGGTATTCACCAGCGAAGTTTAAGTCTATATCTGGTTCCTTATCTCCTTCAAAACCCAAAAATACCTCAAAAGGTATGTTGTGCCCATCTTTTTTCATCTCTGCCCCGCATTCTGGACAAGCTTTATCTGGATAATCTATACCAGAACCCAAGAGGTCTTCTGGGAAAAACTCTGAGTGCTTGCAATTTGGGCACACATAGTGAGGGCAAAGTGGATTTACCTCTGTGATATCAGCCATGGTTGCTGCAAATGATGAACCAACCGATCCCCTAGATCCTACAAGGTAGCCATCGTCATTAGATTTTTTAACTAGCTTTTGGGCTATGATATAAAGGACCGCATATCCATTTGAAATAATGGAGTTAAGCTCTTTTTCAAGCCTTGCCTCGACAATTTCTGGTAGCTTGTCTCCATAGATTGAATGGGCCTTTCTAAAACAAGTTTCCCTAAGCATCTCTTCAGACCCCTCGATTTTTGGAGGGAAGGTGCCAGGTGGAATTGGCCTTAAATCTTCAATCTGATCTGCAATTTTTTTAGGATTTGCGATGACAAGGTCATAAGAAATTTTATCACCCAAATAAGCAAATTCCCTAAGCATCTCATCTGTAGTTCTTAGATAATATAGGGGACGATTTTCCTTATAGAAGAAGAAGGAACCCTTCTTTAGGATATTTCTAAGCTTATAGTCCCTTGGATTTAGGTATCTTACCCCACCGGTTGCTGCTACAAGCTTTTTATCGCGATTTCCATAGGCAATTATCTTTTCATTTATGGACCTTACCTGGTCTTTGGTATCTATTTTCCCACTTTCTATCATGTCTTCATAGATAGATAGGGGTTCAACCTGGTAGAAATCAAAGAGCCCTAGATATTTTTCTATATCCCTGTCAGACCTTTGATTTATTAGATAATCGACAAGGATTCCTTCAGATCCACCAGAGCCTAAAATTAGGCCCTCCCTATATTTTAGTATCGTAGATAAAGGAGTCCTCGCTTCACCATTTGCTATATGGTTCATCCTTGATTCTGAAATTAGTTGGTAGAGATTTTTAAGACCTATCTTATCCTTGGCATAGGCTAAGACTGAATAGGTTTTGTGCTTGGCCTTTGGATAATTAGTCGTTAGAGAATTGATATTTAGAAGGCTTATGCCCTCTTCTTTAGTAATCATCTCAAACATCTTGATAAAAATTTGGGCTGTAGCCCTAGCATCATCGCTTGCCCTGTGGTGGTTAAAAGCTGGGATTTCAAGCTTTCTAGCTATTTTATCTAGGGAGAACTTGCCCATATCATCAAAAAGTGCCCTAGCCATTGGCAAGGTGTCTAGGTAGACTGGGTCAAATTTAAGTCCTAATCTTTGGGCATTGACCCTAATAAATCCAACATCAAAGTCAGTATTTTGACCAACTAGGATTGCATCCCCACAAAATTCTAAAAATCCTGGCAAGACCTCATCTATCTTTGGCTTATCGGCAAGCATGGCATCTGTTATGCCTGTTATCTCTATAATTTTTTCAGGTAACATCCTTTCAGGGTTTATTAGCTGGTTGTAAGTCTCGGTTATTTCTCCATTTTCAACCCTAACTGCACCAATCTCTGTAATGGCATCCCTATATCTTAAAAGACCTGTTGTCTCGATATCAAAGACTACGAAGGATCCTTCTTCAAGCTTTTTAAAATCTGCCGGATCCTTTTCTGATAAATTCGTAAGAATCCTAAGATCATCTTCTACCATCAAAAGCTCTGCACCTGGCAAAACCTTGATACCTTTTGATTTATACTTGTCATAGATATTTGGTAGGACTTGGAGATTTTCTGTATCGGTTATACCTATTGTATCCCAGCCCCAGTCTGTAAGAGTGCCTAAAAGGTCTCCATCATCCACAAAACCATCGAGGTTGGTATATTTGGTGTGAAGCTGGAGCTCAAAACGCTTGTCAGCTGCTAGGTCAACTTTCTTACCAATCAGAGCCTCCCTTACAGAATTAATGGTAAAGACATCTTCCTTGGCAAAGTCATCAAAGTTAAGAGTTCCTTCAACCTGGACTGCCATCCCATCCTTAAGGCCTTCTAGCTTATAATTGTTATTTTTATTGGCAAAAATCTTACAAGATATAGCATCAGTCTTATCTTCAAGGTCAAAGGTGTAGATGAAATATCCATTTTTAGTCTCAAAGCATGAAAGACCAAAGATCCTTCCTATTAGGCCATTTGCCATGCCCTTTTTATCATAGAGATCTTCTATATTTATAGGATCTAACTTTTGTTTTCTACCAAAATTTAGACCATCCTCTGCTGGCTTTTGATTTTGGATTTTTTCCTTGGCCGAGTTTTGGATAGAAATTGCATTGGCAATTTGCCTTTGGAGCTTGGCTTCCTTAGCTTTTTTTAGGTCTTCTGCCGAGTCTTGTTCATTAGGATTTTCTTCCTTTTGAGGAATTTCTTCCGTTTCAGTTTTTTCTTCTTGAGAAAAACTTTCTTCCTTATTTGACTTGCAAGGCTCATTTTCTACTTTTTCAGGTCCTCGGTCAATATTTTGAAAATCATCACTTGTCACATCATCCTTACTAGGCTTTAAGTCTTCATCAGGAGGTATATCCATATAGTCAATTTCTTCTTCAAAATCATCCGCAAACGAATCGTAATTATCCCCTAAATTTTCAGGAAGATCTTCATTTATATTTTCTAATTCATGGGGCTCTTCTATCTCTATTTTTTTATAGCTTATAGAAAGGTCCATGTCAGAAAAATATTCTCTTAGGTCTTCCTCTTTGTTGCTTAAAAGTGGGTCTTCGCTTTCTATCAAAAGGTGGAGCCTATTTTCTTTTTTGTAATAGGTCGCTTCAATTATATAAAAAATTTCTTTTTCAACTTTTATTAAAGAGCCCAGGTCAATTCTCATCTTGCTTTTCTTTCAAAACTTCTATTAGGGTATCGACTATTTCTTCTTCCTTTACTTTCTTGATGGTCTTTCCATCTTTAAACAAGAATCCCATGCCATTTGCTGCAGAAATTCCATAGTCAGCTTCCTTTGATTCTCCAGGTCCATTTACTGGACAACCCATGATTGCAACCTTAGCATTTACCTTAAGGCCCTTTGATTTTTCTTCAACTTCTGCAACAATATTTGGAAGGTCTACGGTAGTTCTTGAGCAAGTTGGACAAGATACTATATCAAGCCCATCTCGCCTTAGGCCTAGGGCCTTAAGAATTGCCTTGCCAGCCTTAACTTCTTCTACAATATCACCTGTGATTGAAACCCTAAGCGTATCGCCAATCCCATCTTTTAATAAAGAACCTATACCAATTGATGATTTGACAAGGGCTTGATAAAGAGGTCCTGCCTCTGTTACTCCTAGGTGAAGTGGGTAGTCAACCTTTGAAGATAAGAGCCTATAGGCATCTATCATGGTATTTACATCAGATGATTTTACAGATATTTTTATATCGTGGAAATCCATCTCTTCAAGGATTTTAACCTCTTCAAGGGCACTTGCCACAAGGGAATCCTTATTAACTCCCCCAAAGCGATCGACAATTTCTCTTGAAACAGAACCTGAGTTTACCCCAATCCTTATTGGGATTGAGCGTTTCTTGCATTCTTCAACTAAAAGAGCTACCTTATCCTTACCTCCAATATTGCCTGGATTATATCTTAGGCAATCACAGCCATTTTCTACAGCTGCTAGAGCAAGCTTGTAATCAAATTGTATATCTGCTACAAAAGGAATATTTGTTGCTTCCTTAATTTTTCTGATGGCCTTAGCATCTTCTATGGTATTGATGGCTGAGCGAGATATATCGCATCCTTCAGCCTCAAGGGCCCTGATTTGCTTTACTACTGCATCTACATCGGATGTTTTTGCTGTTGTCATTGATTGGATAGAAATAGGAGAGTCGCCTCCAATAGCAACATCTCCTACAAAAATTTTCCTAGTTTGTCTTCTCATTTTGCCTTCCTTTTAAAATAAATTAATTATATCTTTTATGCTTACCAAAATTATAAGTCCCATTAGGAGGATAAATCCAACTATGGTGATTCTCTCTTCGATTTTTTTGTTTATTTTCTTGCCTGTCAATATCTCTATCCCACTTGTCAAAAGCTTTGACCCGTCAAGGGCTGGTATTGGAAGTAGGTTAAAAACTGCTAGGTTAACAGAAATATAACCTAAAAAGTATAAGAGATTGGCAAGGCCGTTATTGGCTTGGTTGCCCATTTCCTTTAGGACTCCAATTGGACCTGATAGGGCTCCTAGGGCAATTTTTCCTGTAAATAGTCTACCAAGAACTGTAAAAATCATCTTGATATTTTTCCAAGTTTCACTAAAACCAAGGCCTATCGCTTCAAAAAATCCTGGCCTCTTTCTTGCTGGCATTATACCAATATAGGCAGAATCATCTTTGACTTCTACCTTCAAATCTACAGCTGTAAGACTATCTGAACTTTCCCTATAATACTGAACTGTGATAGGCTTATCATAATCCTTATCCTTATAAAATTCAGCAATTCCTGCGGAAATATCAGTAAAATCTTTGATATCCTTATCTCCAACTTTTCTTATCTGATCTCCTACTTCCATGCCTGCTTCTTTAGCTGGTGAATTTTCTGTGAAATCCCCTATTGAAGTAGTAATTATCCCTGCCATAAGGCCCACAGTCATAAAGACTAGGATAGCTATAATAAGGTTAGCTACAGGGCCAGCTAGGATTGTAAGAAATCTCTTAGAAGCTGGTGCCCTATCAAAAGATCTAGGGTCTGGCGATTCTTCATCCTCACCTTCCATGGCACAGTAGCCGCCAATTGGGATTAGCCTTAAAGAATAAAGGGTCTCTCCCTTTTCTTTAGAAAAAATAAGGGGCCCCATGCCCACTGCAAACTCATTTACCTTGATTCCAGAAAGCTTGGCCACAAGGAAGTGACCAAACTCGTGAAATACAATTAGTAGCAAAAATAGTACTACCGCTATTAATATTCTCATCAATTCTCCTTAAATCCTAGAAAAAAGATAAAGGACAGGGGCAATAAACATGATAGAATCAAACCTATCAAGGATGCCACCATGGCCTGGTATTAGGTTACCAAAATCTTTAATTCCAGTTTGTCTTTTAATATAAGATGCAATCAAGTCCCCTATTTGTGACATAATCGCAGCAATAATTGTAAAAATAACTATCTCTCTAACATAAGTGTCAAGGCCAAATTCATGGCAATAGACAATATTTAAAATCGTAGCTCCAACAATTCCTCCAATTGACCCTTCAATAGTCTTATTTGGGCTAATGTGAGCCATCCATTCCATCTTGTGTTTACCAAATATGCTGCCAACAAGATAGGCAAAGGTATCAGATCCCCAAGCTGTAATATATAGCATCCACACATAGGACACATTCTTTATCCTTAGGATGTGAGAGATCAAAAATGATACATAGAGCATGACAAAGGCTGCAGCAAAGCCATCATAAAGGCTGTAGTGGCCAGTTAGGATGATGTACATAAATAAATACAAAACCGAAACCACAATCGAAGCTATATAAATATCAGAATTATTTATAAAGGCAGCAAGCATGATTATTCCATTTGTAAAATAAAGGCACTTCATAGGTAGGCGAAGTTTAATTTTACTAAGGGCCTTATCCATCTCATGAAGGGCTATATAAGAAAAAGCTGCCACCCCAAGAGCAAGGGGAATCCTGCCCAAATAAGTTATTAAAATCAAAAGTGTTAAAATTACAGCACCACCAAAGGCCCTGTTTAAAAACTTAATCATAAGCCACCATATCTTCTATCTCTTCTAGTAAATTCAAGGATTGCCTCCCTTAAATCATCCTCAGTAAAATCTGGCCACAAAACATCTGTAAAATAAAGCTCTGTATAAGCCATCTGATAGATTAGAAAATTAGAAAGCCTAAGCTCACCGCCAGGTCTAATCAAAAGGTCTGGGTCAGATTGACCTGATGTATATAAATTATCAGAAATCATCTCTTCTGTAATATCATCAGGACCATATCCCTTGGCCATAATTTCTCTAAATGCATGGACAAGCTCATCCCTACCCCCATAATTAAGGGCAATATTTATAAGCAGAGACTTGTTATCCTTGGTTTTATCCAAGGCATAAAGGCAAGCTTCTCTTGTTTTTTCTGGAAGCTTAGAAATATCTCCCAAGAAATTAAGCTTACAATCTTCTGCAATAAGTTCATCAAGTTTGGATTTTACAAATTTAATAAGCAAATCCATCAAAAATCCGACCTCACTAGCGGGTCTTTTCCAATTTTCTGTAGAAAATGCATAAAGAGTCAAAGTCTTAATGCCAAACTTCTTGGCAGACCTTGCAATCCTAATCACATTTTCCGCACCTTCCTTATGGCCGAAGGTCCTAGGCCTATTTTGTTTCTTAGCCCATCTTCCATTGCCATCAAGAATGATAGCAAGATGGGATGGTATTTTTAATTCAGTCATAAGTCCTCTCTTAAATTTCTTTAGACATTATACTCAAAGACTGGCTAATTTTCTATAAAAAATAAGGGCAGCCTTATATAAAAGCTGCCAACTTATTATCAAATTATCCTTGCTAATTTCCTTCCTATTACATAGATTAAAACTCCCAACAAAATAAGGTAAATCGATCCTATATAGCTATCAAAATGAATTATACCATATTTTACACTTAGGCTGCCATCAACAATTTCTTCAGCTAAGAAATAAGTTAGAGGATTTAAATATGAATAGGACCTAAACAAGTATAAAATTAAAAACATCACAAAAATTATAAAAGCTAGGGCTATATAGGTTTTAAACATATCTTTAACAATAAGGCTTAGCAATTGAACAAGACTTAGCAAAAACATTAGCAAAGATAGGCTTAAGATCATCGTATCTAATAGGTATCTACCAAGAGAAATATAGGTAAAATCCTTTGAATAGTCTATGGCAAGATTTGGATTAGCTACCCTTCCTAAATATTTTAAAATAGGAAAATTTAAAGTTTTCCTAGGGTCATTCAAAATCCCCATAATTACAATCACAAGGCTTGTCACTAGTAAAAATTTAAGGCAAAAAGAAAGGCTTGCTAGAAACTTTTTATCATAGACTTTTCTTAAATCAAGAGGCTGGGTCCTTAATAAATCATAGGAATTTTCATTTATAAATTCATACTTATAAGCCCCTCCATAGATAAATACGCATATCATTATAAGAAGGATAGGAAGTTTATATTCATTTATAAGCTTTAAAAATAAGATAAAGGAAGAAGTATCCTTAGGTATCTGAGCCTTTATAGCAGCATCCAAAACCCTTTTATCTTTTAACTTATCATAATAAGTGAGGCTCCTATCATAAATTAAATTCATAGGCTTGATATCTCTACTTATTAGCTCTTTTCTGAAACTATGGCTGGCTTGTTTTGAAAACTCAGATATCTTTCCATTTATCAAATTTCCCTCAGAAACCTTAAAGTGCTCATCAGTAAGATTTGGGTTTAATTCATCACCAAGACTTTCAGCAAATAAGCTAGCTTTTGACAAAATTTTATAAAAATTTTCCGAATCAGAAGCTTCCTTTAGCTTATCCAAGTCATTAAGCTTATCCATATAGGCCTCTGCCTTAGAAGCTATGTTGGGATCCTCACCTTTATCACTTGTATTAGAGTTTTCAATAAAATTTGCCCCATCTCTTATCATGGCAATCTTCATAAAGGTATTTTTATAAGCATAAAAATCTTTGCTTGTCATTTTTGACCTTAGATTTATAGAGAAAATTAGTAATATAAGTGCGATAAGAGTGAAGCTTAGGCCTGTATTTTTGCTAAAAGATTTTATTTTAAGTTTTTCAAAAGAAAGTAAATCCTTAACCTTTATTCTTTCTTTTTTAATTTTGTTTCTACCAATCTTTCCCTTAGCAAATTTTATAAAACCATAAGCAATTATCAAAAATAATATCCCGAAAATTAGATAAATTCCTATAAGGCTTAATTTAAAACTTGGGCTTTGGTAAGAAAAATCGACCCTTCCTTTTATATTCCCCATTAATTTTTTGCTGCCGAGAATAAAATCATAATAGGAAAAATAAAATGGATTATAGATATTCTGTAATTTTTCAGCAAATTCAGTCAAAGCACCCAAAATTCCACTAATAAATACCGCAGTTTCTAGGAAAATATTGGTATTTTTAAAAATGAGTCCCAGGCTTATAAAGGCACTACTAAAGAAAAACACTCTTGCCATAAAGATAAGAAAAGTTTTCCATAGAAATCCAGCAAAAACAACCTGGTTTTGATTTTCCCCAAAACTTCCTATTGGTAAGGTAAAAATCCAATCATAATCCCCCTTGATTTTACCTATTAAAAATGATGTTAGTACAATTGTAAGAAAATATATAAAAGCTAGAAAAAGTCCTAAGCTAAGCTTATCAAGCAAAATCCAAATCCTTTTCTTGATAGAAGTTAATTTTAAAAAGGCCTGACCATTTTCATAATCCCTACTAAGGCTTGCACCTACAAATAGGCTTATTAACAGGACAGGAACTAAGCCGAAATATATTTTGATATTAGAATAAAAAATATTTTGACTTGACTTTCTTATATTTTTTATAAATGAATCTGGACTTAAGTCTTTATTTTCAATATTTTTATAAAAATCCCTTAAGAATATTAATCTTTGCTCATTTAGAGGGCTTGTCTTAAGCTTATACTTATCAATAAAATTTAAGATATCCTCGAAAAATGATGCTCTCATAATAGGAGGATTTTCCCCTAGATATTCATCACTTGAAAGAACCATTTCATCATAATCAATTTGGCCAACAATCTTTTGGTAATCTTTATTAAAATCATCTGTCACTCCTTGCCAAACCGTAGTGGGTGGATAGGTATCAGAAAGTTTAAAGCAAAGATTATTATCCTTTTCTAATACCCTGTCAAGTACATTCACATCTTCCAAACCGTCAATTAAAAAATAATCAATATCTGCTTTTTTGATAAAAGAGATAAAAAGGGCAAAGATAAGACTAGCAAGGATAAAAATAAGGAAAATTTTATTTTTTATTAGCTTTTTAAATTCAAATTTCATAATTTTTCCTTCCTATATTAGAAAAGTCTATGCCCTTAATCTAACTATCTATCAACGGTCAAATTCATTACATCATTCTTTGGGTAAGCATTTACATAGCCGCCATATACAAATAACCCTAATCCACTGCTCTCCTCTATACCAATAAAGCTTTCATAGTAAAGCCAGCCTTCATAAAGATAGTTTCCTTCAAGTTTTTTATAATAGACTTTATCAGGAGCCATACGTGTCATTGCTCTAACTATTTTTGACCTATAAGCTTTTTCAGCTTTATAACCTGTTGTAAATTCTGTATCTTTTTTAACTTCAGTTTCAGCATTAACATTTACTAAAGGTAATAATGCAAACATTAGTACAATCATTATTATTTTTCTTATTTTATTCATAATCTCTCCTAATTGTGTAGGGCATAGACCTATCTACGAGATAAATATTGACAAAAGATAATAATACGATATATTATTACTATACTAACGTATTAGGATTTGTAAAGGAGGGTTTATGATCCTATCTATTAAAAATTTAGAAAAATCTTATGGCAAAAACAAGGTTTTAAAAAACATTTCTTTTGATTTAGAAAAGCCTACAATCCTAGGCCTAGTAGGTCCAAATGGCGCAGGTAAGTCTACCCTCATAAATTGTATAGGAAACCTTATACCATATAAGGGGAAGATAAATATTTTTGGCATTTCCAATAAAAAGCCTGATGTTTTTCAAAAAATGTCAATCCTTAAAGATAATACGATACTATATCCCTATCTGACTGGTCTTGACCATCTGAAATTTATAAAAGAAAGCCATAAGCTTGATGAAAATAGAATTTCCTATGTGATTGATTTTTTAGATATTGGCTCTTATATCGACAAGCAAGTTGCCTCCTATTCTCTAGGTATGAAACAACACCTCCTCCTTGCCATGGCTATAATGCCGGATGCTGACCTTATTATAATGGATGAACCTCTTAATGGCCTAGACCCTACAAGCATCCTAAAAACAAGACATATTATTACAGACCTTCATAAAAATGGTAAGACCCTAATAATATCATCACACTCTCTACTAGAAATAGACCAGGTTACAAATGATATCCTCTTTATAAAAGATGGTGGACTTATTTATGAAAATATTAATGATTTTAAGAAATTAAAAGTATTGTTAGGATTTAAAAATCATGAAAATCTTACAGTCTTTAAAAACATCTTGGAAAGGAATGAAAAATTCAAATTTGTGGAAAATCCTGAAAGAAGTATTCTTGAAATAAATATGGCAGAAGATAAGTATATAGATTTTATGAATATCCTTACAAGGTCAAATCTTGAAATAAACAAATTTCAAACAAGTAAGCTGGGTGCTGAGGATAGGTACAAGGAAATTTTTGCCATAAAGTAAAAAAAGCCCACAGACTATTTTAATTTTGTGGGCTAATTTTTTTGAGCTTCTATTTCTATCACTTTTTTGACGCACCCATCATTAGAAGGAATTTCTGATTGATCTTTTTTAGGAATATCTATATCTGGGATGGTGTAGGTTGATTCTTCCATCGATTCTGTTTCCCTAAAGCCAAGCTCGTGGGAGAATCTTAGGATGTATTTAGTGTTTGGGAGTTTTACCATGGCTGGTGTTGTCCCTATACCATCTCCTCCTGTCTTTTCCCCTATAATTGTTCCTAGCTTATTATCCCTAAAAAAGTGGGCTGCTATTTGGCCTGATGAATAAACATCTTCATCTATCAAAAGATAGAGATTGCCATTAAATTTATATTCATCTCCAAATTCGCCAGCATTTTCAAGACCCGGATTAAAGATTATGTGGGTGTAATTTTTTCTGATATTATCTATCATCTTCTTATCTTTCTTAAGAAAAGGAATATTATCTTCTAAATATTTAAAATCTGACTCCTTAATTTTCTTTATGGAATCCTTTAATTCCGGATATTGGGGATCATACTTAAAGACCTCATCTGACCTAAATAGGATATACTCATGGCTATCTTTAAAATCTCTTTTCCCTAAAATCATCGGATACAAATAGCTATCTGTATAAGCAGAATTGCCCCCACCATTGCCTCTAAGATCAATAATTAAAGCCTTTTTATTTTTTGATTTTTTTAAGTAAGTTTTCAAAAGCTCCAAATCCTCCTCAAAATCAGCTGTACCTGGGTCAATCATTGCCCTAATTTTTAAGTAGGCTATGTCCTTATTTATGTCTTGGGTAATTAGATTTTTTGTAGCAGCCCTAGATTCTTTAAAAACTTTATCGAAGAAACGTGATATTTTTGTCCCAAACAAATAATTTATCAAATCAACATTTACTTTTCCTTCTGCCTCCTTATTGGATAAGACAAAGGTCGCTTTCATGTCATAAGATTCTTCACTATCTAATAGATTGGTATGACCATCACCCAAGTCTTCTAAAATCTTATTCATCCTGTCAAAAAATTCCCTATCGGTACTTATGTTTTCTATTTCTTTCTTATAGTCACTTCGCCTTTCCAAAAAATCATAGGTTCCATTTCTATAAAAAAGGGCATAGTAGTTTTCTAAGGTGTCAAAAGCATAATCAAAGTCATTTTCAAAAGGACTTTGGTCTTTAGAATAATATTTAGCATCAACTTCATAATCAAAATGAATTTCTTTACTTCTTAATAAGAAAGATAGGGAAATTCCTATTATTATTGAAGCCAAAAGGCCCATAATTATTTTTAATTTTTTCATATTTTCCCTCAATAATCAAGGACGGATAACACTTCCTCAAAAGAAGTATCACCTTCCATTACTTGGATTAGGCCATTTGTTATCATAGGTCTAAACTTTTCTTTTTTTAGCTTATCCTTTAGTTCCTTTGATTCTAGGCCGTAGTTTTTAAGTATTTCTTTGAATTCATCATCTATTAGGATTACTTCTTCTACTGCCTGGCGTTCTATATAGCCTTTTTTGCATTTTAGGCAGCCTACAGGTCTGTAGATTTTTTTATTTCTATCCACCCTTAGGTATTTGCTTACTAGTTCATATTCGAAGTCTGTCATGGTGTCGGATTTTTTGCAGGTGCATAATTTTCTGACTAGCCTTTGGCTGGCCAGTGCATTTATGGCCGATCTTATGAGAAATTCCTCTACTCCTAAGTCTTTTAGTCTTACTAAGGCTGAGAGGGCATCAGTCGTGTGAGTTGTGCTCACGACTAAATGACCAGTTATGGCCGCCCTTATAGCTATGGCTGCTGTCTCCTTATCTCTTATCTCGCCTATCATTATTATGTCCGGATCTTGGCGGAGGATAGCTCTCAAAATTTTGGGATAGGTTAAGCCGATTTTTTCCTTTACTGATATTTGATTTATATTTTCTATCTTATATTCAACTGGGTCTTCAATTGAAACTATGTTTACTTCCTCTGTATTTAGGCTTTCTAGTAGGCCGTAGAGGGAGGTGGACTTGCCTGAGCCTGTTGGCCCGCTTATTAGGACCATGCCGCTTTTTTTACTAATTGCCTTTTGTAATTTTTCCTTAGAATTATCAGAAAAGCCTAGAAGCCTTGCCCTATTTTTAAATCTTTCTAAGGAAAGGATTCTTAGGACTAACTTTTCACCATTGACTGTGGCAAGGGTTGATATCCTAAAGTCGATGTTTTCAAAATTCTCTAGCTTTAATGCCCCATCTTGTGGGAGACGTTTTTCTGAAATATCCATCTTGGCTTCCACTTTTATTTTTGATATAAGCATTTCGGCATTTGTCTTATTAATCCTCATTATATCAAACAAAATCCCATCTATCCTTAATCTAATCTTGCCATAAGTTTCTTCTTGTTGGATATGGATATCAGATGCATTTTCCCTTATAGCATGGCTTAATAAATCGTTGATAAAGCCATCTATATCGGATAAAATCTTTCTTTGGTCAGGCATTATACGCTCCAATACTTATCATCCAAGGACCTGTATCTAATGGCTTCTAAGAGGTGCTTTTGGGTGATTTCTGGGCTTGCTTCAAGATCTGCTATTGTTCTAGCCATCTTAAGAATTTTGTTATAGCTTCTTACCGAAAAATTATATTTGTTAAAGGCCACTTGACCGATTTTTTCAACGTCTGGACTTAGTTTGATATATTTTTTCATCTGTCTGGTTGAAAGCAGGGCGTTGGTCTTTATTTTTTCGTCCTTGTATCGAGCACTTTGAATTTCCCTTGCCCTTACCACCTCACTTTTTAACTCAGCTGATGATTTGGACTTAGTATCTCCCCTTAGATCATCGTATTTGACAGGTTTTATCTCTATGTGGATGTCGATCCTATCTAAGATTGGGGAAGAAATCTTATTTAAATATCTTCTAATCTCATTGATGGAGCAAGTGCATTCCTTAAGTGGATTGCCATAATTGCCGCATGGACATGGGTTCATGGCTGCAATTAGGATAAAATCTGAAGGATATTTGACACTAGCCTGGGCGCGGGCCACGTTTATTTCCTTGTTTTCTAGGGGTTCTCTCAAAGCTTCGATAACATTTTTCTGGTATTCTGGAAACTCATCCAAAAACAAAACTCCCCTATGGGCTAGGGTTATCTCACCAGGCTTTGGCACCGAATGGCCGCCACCTATGAGGGCTACCTGGCTTGATGAGTGGTGGGGTGCCCTAAAAGGTCTTTCATTTACAAGATGACCGCTATCAAGAAGTCCCATTATAGAATAAATTTTTGTAACCTCCACCCTTTCTTCAAAGCTCA
The DNA here is from genome assembly GCF_026131665.1 of Anaerococcus sp. NML200574. NCBI lineage: Bacteria > Bacillati > Bacillota > Tissierellia > Tissierellales > Peptoniphilaceae > Anaerococcus > Anaerococcus sp. NML200574. The sequence goes on from NZ_JAMXSM010000011.1 coordinate 50,973, forward strand.
TATCTGGAAGAATTGTTGGTAAATGCTTGGCTGAGAAGGTCTTTCCAGATCCTGGAGCTCCTATCATGAGTAGGTTATGGCCTCCAGCAGCTGCTATTTGGAGGGCACGTTTGAGATTTTCCTGGCCCTTAAGATCCTTAAAATCATAGTCATAGGATACCTTATCTTCAAGCAGGGCTGGATTTATCTTATAGGGACTTTTGCTAATATCTCCATTTAGAAAGCCGACAATTTCTTCTAACTTCATAAAAGGATAGACTTCTATATCAGAGATAATGGCACATTCATCCTTATTTTCGTAAGGAATTATAAATTTATTAAAGCCCTTTTCTCTCATAGAAATAACCATGGCAAGAGCTCCCCTAATTGGCATAATTCTCCCATCTAGAGAAAGTTCTCCAAGAAAGATAAGGTCATCATTTATCCTTTCAATGATGCCCATAGAGCTTAGGAGGGAAATGGCAATAGGCAAATCTAGTTGTGTGCCTTCCTTTTTTAAGTCAGCTGGTGATAAATTTATGGTAATCCTTCCAGCTGGAAATTTGTAGCCGGAATTTATTAGGGCAACCCTGACCCTATCCTTGGCTTCATTTATCGATGAATCTGGCAGGCCGACTATATTAAATTTTGGCAAGCCGCTTGTTATATCGCTTTCAACCTCCACCAATCTCCCTTCAAGGCCAATTAGTGAAGTTGTATTAGTTTTTGAATACATATTAACCCCCTGTCTTATATAATTATATCATAAAATTTAAGACTTTTAAGCATTTAAAAAAGCTGAGCTTTCACTCAACTTTTATCTTCTCTTCATCAAGGCCTAAAATATTTAGATACTTCATAAATTCTTCTGGTGGCCTTTGCTTAAATTCTAATTTTTCTCCATTTTTATCTTCAAAGGCAAGGTAGGTGCAGTGAAGAAGTGGATGGTCTAGGTTAAATTTGTGCTTGAAATTGCCATAGACTGGATCTCCTAGGAGGGGATGGTTGATATCTGTCATATGGACCCTTATTTGATGGGTCCTGCCTGTTATTATATGAACCCTAACTAGGGAAAATCCCTCGACTTCGCTTAGGACCTCATATTCAGATATGGCTTTTCTCCCTAAATTTAAAACCGCCATCTTTCTCCTATTGTGGGGGTCTCTGCCCATAAAATTTTCTATCCTGGCTGATTTTTCCCTAAAATTGCCAAAGACTATAGCCAAATATTCCTTTCTGACCTTTCTAGTCTCGAAAAGATTTTTAAGGTAGCGGTAGGAGTCGTTATTTTTGGCAATTACCATAAGTCCAGTCGTATCCTTATCAAGCCTGTGAACAATGCCTGGCCTATCTTCGCCACCTATGTGGGAGAGGTTTTCATAGCCATACTTAAAAAGCAAGGCGTTTACAAGGGTTCCAGTCACAATTGATCCTGCCGGATGGACTATGAGATTTTTTTGCTTATTAATGACTGCAAAGTCATCATTTTCATAGACCACATCTAGGGGGATGTCTTCTGCTATTAATTCAGGTACTTCAAATAGGCTATCGTCGATAAAGATTTCATCGCCCTCTTTTAGCTTGAAAGATGGTTTTATTTGATTTTCATTTACTAGTATAAGCTTATCCTTGATAAAGTCTTTTATCTTCTCCCTTGGTATTTCATCAAGTTCGTCGGATATATACTTATCTACTCTTATCGTATCATCTGCAATTAATATCATGTTTATTTCTTTTCTATAGGATTTTTTTGGCTTTTTCTACCATTTCTTCTGAGTTTTTGATATTAGCCAATAACTTTGACCTAATATCAAGACTTGCCCTTGGAGATTTTTCTAGAAGAGTCTTTGCAGCTTCTAGGCTCCTGTTGTTGTTATAAAAGGCTAAGGCAAGGCTGGTATTTATTTGGCTAATATCTTCCTTGTCTGTATAAATAAGTCTTATGAGGTTAAGGGTCCTATCATCCTTACTTTCTATTTTATTTTTTGTAAGCTTGGCGAGGCTATCACTTGCTCTTATTACTAAATATTCTGATTTCTTGTTTGATCTTTCTAAATTTTCTCTAATATTATCAACAGAATTTGTCTTTAATAAAAGGCTTGCTGCATCATAACTTATCTGATTTTTATAAATTGCATAGGCAAGTTTCTTCTCTGTCGTATCCATCCTAGAAATCTCTGCTCTTTCTTTATGCTCCTTAAGAAGAGTCATATCCTTATCATAATTAACGAAGGCCTCTGTTATTTCTAAACCTAAGTTATTTATGAGCTTTATTTGCATATCACGACCAAGATTTGCCCTATCTTCTGTCAACAGGCTTATGATAAAGCTAGATTTGACAGTATTTATAAGGGCTAAGTCATTTTCAATATTTTTTAGCTCGCCTGTTTTGTTTAGGCAATATAAGCTTGGATTTATATCTTTTAAAAGCTTTACTCTTTTTGATGATGAATCTTCCATTGATTTTATCATATCTTTAGATATTTCATCATTTGACTTATAAATTTCAATGAGTCCCTTAGTTAGGTCCTTAGAGTTTGTTATATTTTCATCTCCTTGGCCAAGCATTAGCCTATTAAGCCTAGTTTTATCTGACAAAGTATATTTAAAAATCGCTCTATTTATCCTATCAAAACCTAATTTTTCTATGAGGCGGTTTGTTGCATCATTATCTGAATTTCTTAAGGCTAGGTCAAGGTCTTCTTTTATATCATCAGTATAAGAAAAATCTCCATCATATATGGCATCTCTCATGGCAAGACCTATGAAAATTTTTATAGTCGATGCTGATGGAAGATAAGGCGTATCAGCATTTGACATCCTTATATCAACATCACTTTCTCCACCGATTGATTTTATATTTATGTCATAAGTAAGCTTTCCATCAATGTTTTTATATATTGCATCGTAAATGTCATTTTTTAAAGTATTTTCATCTGCAAAGGCCCTTGTCCCAAAACTTATAAAAAGTCCCAGTATTAGTAGACTTAGTTTTAAAATCTTTTTCATATATTCTCCTTATTACTAATCTTATCACATTATGCTTATCAAAGTCTAGATAGTGAAAATAATTAGGAAGCCCTTATTAGTCTTTGGAGAATAAAAATATAATTTTTCTTCACTCATTAGATCTAGGTCCATATAATAAATATCGTAATTTTGCCTAAATTTCTCAAGGTCATTGAGGATATGGTGGTCAGGATTTTCTCTTTTTATAAGGTCAGTGAGATTTTCATAGCGTTTTTCAAAAAATTCATTAACTTCCTTAAAATCTTTTATATCATCTGCATCTTTTAGGCTAAAGGAATATACATCCTCCCTATCATTTCCAAAGCCACGCTCACTATAATATTCTAACTTATAAGAAGACAACCTATCTCCTATTTCTTTTAGGTCTTTAAGCTGAGAATTTTCCCTAAGTATATTTAAAGCTAGGTTGAAAATCGCAATTAGACCAATGATGCTTATAAATATTATTATAAAAATTTTAAGTGATTTTTTCATTGCCTATCCCTTCTTTTAAGATAACTTTATCGTAAATAAGCAAAAAAACCTGCTAACAAAAGTCAAGTAGAAAAGCAAATTAATTTTACTTTTCTCCTTGTTAATTAGAGTTTAAATTTGAGCATGGCAAATAAGCCGGTTACAATCGGCTTGTTTTAGCTATTGTTGTT
>NZ_JAMXSM010000012.1:0-50379 GCF_026131665.1 Anaerococcus sp. NML200574
CAAATTCTTGGTTTTCTGGTGGAGTAAAGCCTTCGCTGTTTGGTAAGGTGTATTCGCTGCCTTTGGCTACGGATACTTTATCTTTGCTTCCACTGCCTTCGCCTTTGTCGAAGCTTACATCTACCATTATTGGTTTCCATGATGCTTTTATTACAGTATCGCCAGTAATAGGTATTTCTGTACCAGGTTCTGTAGTTGTTGTAGCATCACCAACCAACCATCCTGCAAATTCTTGGTTTTTTGGTGGAGTGAAGGTATCTCCTTTTGGTAAGGTATATTTTTCGCCTGATTTCTTAGTTTCTACCTTGTCGTCTCCTGTGCCGCCATTTGGTTGAACAGTAACCTTAAATGTTTTTGTTGCTGTTGCTGTGAATACATGATTATTAGAAGTAGCTTTGAAATTTGTTCCTTTATCCTTGTCATTCCATACTAGGTCAACATAGGTATCATCTTTTGGTTCAGCTCCTACATCTTCAAAGGATGTTTTTTCAGTTTTTGAGACTTTTTCTTTAGATAAATCAGTTCCCGGTTTAACTTTATAGGTTTTTGCAGTGACAGGAGTTTCCTTATTACCTTCTATTTCACCTGCTTTTACACCTTCGCCTAGCTTCAATTCAACATTTAAGGCATCTTCAGGTAGGTTTTCCTTATCAGATGGGCTAACAGGGTCGCTTACGTATAGCATTTGTTTTTCTACTATGATTTCAGAACCATCATCAAAGGTTACTTTAACTTTACCTGTGAAATCACCTGATTTTTCTGTTGTTCTAGTTGTTTCAGTAACATCAGTAAATGTTGTTCCACTTTCTTCTAAAAGATTATTTATTTTACCTTTATTTTCTTCTGTTGCGGAGTCTTTAACTTTTACGCCTTTCTTCCAGTCAACTTCATCTCCGACCCATTTTTTAATAGCTACTGGGTCAAGTCCGCCTAGGGCTTTAACTTTTTCAGCTTTTGTTTCTTCTATAGTTAAAGTTCCAGGATCTGATGTAAGTGGTGTTGTATCGTCATCTGCTACTCCACCCTTATCTGTTACTTTAGCTGTTACATCTGTTCCGCCTTTTACATTGTCTTTAGGGAGACTTATAACTCCATCTACTACTGTTCCTTCGCCAACAATAGACCAAGTTCCATCATCAGCTTTTGTTGCTGTGGTTGTTTGATCTTTACCGTCTTTATCTTTATAAGAAACAGTAATAATATGTGCATCTGTATCTACTTTAAGATTTGGAGTTATTGTGATGTTTTTCTTATCTTCACTTAACTCAACTTTAGGTGCGTCCGGTTTGATATTTTTTACAAGGTCTTTTGCCGGGATTGTTATTTTTGGTTCAGCTCCATCTTTTACCTTGACTGAACCGTCTGCATTTGTTTCTGGAACAAATTTATAATCATTGTTTGGGTCCCAATCACCTGCTACATCATTACCGCTAAATATCTTAACATTGCCGTTGTCATCAAATTGTATAACTGCCGGTACTCCATCCCAATCTCCAGTTCCGTTTGGTAGTTTAGATTCGCCATTTACTGTATATGCTTTTCTTATTGCAGCCTCAATTGCTTTTTTATCTTCAGGTGTTAATTTTCCAGGGTCTTTAACATCGGTTTTCTCTAGTTTTGGTCCTACTACTGTAGTTTTAGAGCAAGATACAAATTTATGGGATTCTTTTACAAAAACTCCAACTATTTGGTCGAGATCTAAACTTGTTCCTTCTGGTAAAGTATAGGAAAAAGTTCCATCGCTTTGTACAGTTGCCTCTATAGGGTCAGATGAGTCTTTGTCAATTTTACACCCTTTGTCAGTACAAAAGTCACCTGATTTCCCCTTATTAACGTTAAGAACTAATTGAACCTTCATACCATCAAAAGGTCCATCACCTTCTAATTTTCCCTTAATTTCATTGTCTACAATTGTAATTTCATTAAGTTTAGCATTCCTTGAATATTCTGTTACTGGTATTATTTTTAAATCTGTAGCTAATATTTCTTCTGATTTTGAACCGTCTGTATAGGTTACTGTATAATAAGCAACTTTATTTTTCTCTATACCACGAATTTCGAATTTTACAGAATCAATATCATTAGCAAAAGATTGATTTGCATCTTTTAATCTTTGTAAAGCTTCAGCTTTTTCATCAGCGTTAACTATATTGGCAACAAACTGTTCTAGGTAAAAATCTCCACTTGGCATTTTTAAATCATTTTTATGATTATAAGCTAGCGATGGCTCTGCAATTGCAGTTGTCTCTGTAGATTGTTGTCCATCAAATTCTTGATAAGCAGTAACCCTATCTCCTTCTGCAACTGTAACTCCTGCAGGTAGGCTTACTGTCCATGTTGTTCCACTTTTAGGTGTAACAGAAACACTGGCTTTTTCATTTCCACTACTATCTTTTAATGTTACATGGATTGTTCCTCTTGCTTGATTGCCGCCAATTCTACCTCTGTGTACATTGCCTCCAGAAATTGTTGTGGAGTCATAAAAGACCTTGCTAATTGTTGGAGCTGATACTGTAGATTGTTGAACTGGTTCTAATACAGCTTCAGGACCTAGTTCAAGTTTATCAGCGTCTTGGATTTCTAGGCCATCAAGCTCTGTTTTATTTGCCTCATCATCAACTAATGGTAGTGGTTTATCAGAGGTCTCATCGCTATCTAACACCTCTTCGCTAGCCTCATCTTCAATAGCTGATAAGTTTGAATCTACTTGACTAATGTCAAAATCTTCTGCGTGAGCCACAGGCATTGCCATTACTAGTCCTAGCATACAAGATACTAGACCTATGGATAGTTTCCTGGTGGCGTATATTGGTTTTTTATTTACGTTTCGGGCCTTGTTTTCTAGGAGGATTTTGGCCTTTTGATATTTTTTCATAATACTTTTTTACCTTTCTTTTTAAATACATATTATGCACACATTCTTGATTTTATCTTACCTTTTTATAGCTTTTTGGCAAGCTATGGTCTTTGATTTTTACAGAGTTGAAGAGGTTTTTTTCTTATCATGTTTAAGATTTTTTTGATATATTTTGCTCATGTTTTTCTAAAGTTAAAAGCACCCAGGCGAAGGGTGCTTTTATATTGCAAAAGTTTATTTAACTGTTGGTTCGATTTTGTCTTTGCCGCCCATGTACATTTGTAGTGGGGCTGGGATTTTTACGCTTCCGTCTGCTTGTAGTAGATTTTCTAGGAAGGCTATTAGCATTCTAGGTGGGGCTACTACTGTGTTGTTTAGGGTGTGGGCAAAGTAGTTGCCATCTTCTCCCCTTAGTCTGATGCCTAGTCTTCTGGCTTGGGCATCGCCTAGGTTTGAGCATGATCCTACTTCAAAGTATTTTTCTTGGCGTGGGCTCCATGCCTCAACGTCGCATGATTTTACTTTTAGGTCTGCTAGGTCACCTGAACAGCATTCGAGTGTCCTTACTGGGATTTCTAGGCTTCTGAAGAAGTCTACTGTGTTTTTCCATAGTTCATCATAGAAGGTTTTTGAGTCTTCTGGCTTACAGATTATTACCATTTCTTGTTTTTCGAATTGGTGGATACGGTATACACCACGTTCTTCGATGCCGTGGGCTCCTACTTCTTTTCTAAAGCATGGAGAGTAAGAGGTCATCTTTAGTGGCATTTTTTCTTCTTCTGTTATTGTGTTTATAAATTTACCTATCATTGAGTGTTCGCTTGTTCCGATTAGGTAGAGGTCTTCGCCTTCTATCTTATACATCATATCTTCCATTTCAGAAAAGCTCATTACTCCTGTTACTACATCTGATCTTATCATAAATGGTGGGATGTAGTAGGTATAGCCCCTATCTATCATGAAGTCTCTTGCATAAGATAGGATTGCTGAGTGAAGTCTAGCTATGTCTCCTCTTAGGTAATAGAAGCCTGCACCTGATGTATTTCTGGATGCATCAAGGTCTATTCCTTCAAAGGATTCCATGATGTCGATGTGGTATGGGACTTCAAAGTCAGGAACTACTGGGTCTCCAAATCTTTCGATTTCTACATTTTCTGTATCATCCTTGCCTAGTGGCACTGTTTCATCGATTATTTGTGGGATGATTTGCATTCTTTTTTTGACTTCTTCATTGAGTTTGGCTGTTTCTTCCTCAATATGTACTAGTTCTTCATTTATTTCTACTACACGAGCCTTGGTTCTTTCGGCTTCTTCTTTTTTGCCTTGGCCCATAAGTGCGCCTATTTCCTTAGATGTTTTGTTTCTTTCACTTCTTAGTCTATCACCTTCGGTCTTATAGGAACGAAGTTTTTCGTCTAACTCTAGGACTTCGTCTACTAGGACTAATTTTTCATCCTGGAATTTTTTCTTGATGTTTTCTTTTACAAGTTCTGGATTTTCTCTTAATAATTTAATATCTATCATTTCTACTCCTTAAAATAAAGCATAAAAAAAGCCTCCCCCAATTGGGACGAAGGTCTCGTGGTGCCACCCAAATTACACAAGCATAGCTTGCCTTAATTTATATTTGCTCAAAGACGGATTCAATAATTCATGCAAGAGATTTCCACCAACCATCTCCTCTCTAGGTGCACTCCATACCTACTACTTCTTTTCATCGCAATATTCAATTACTAATAATATACATTATAATTTAAAAAATGCAAGATGATAAGGATTTTAAAAATCCTCTTTATATAAAATTAATAAAGAATTCACAATTTTATAAATATATAAGGGTATAATAATCTTACTATGGAGAATGAATGTGAAAGAATTAACTAAACGAAGAAGAAAATATTATTATTTAAGTATCTTAAGAGCTTTTGCTCTTATAGCAGTGTCTACCTATCACCTTTTTGCCCACGCCTTCCCTGGAGGATTTCTGGCTGTGATTGGATTTTTGTCCATGTCGGGTTTTCTGATGGAGATGACTAATGATAGGTATCTAAGCCTTGAGGATATCTTGGCAAGTATTAAAAATAGAATAAAAAAGATTTTGCCGCCAATCATTTTTGTGATGGCTATAAGTTTGCTTATTAGTTTGATTTTTGCCAGGGAAATCTTTGATGATTCTGCAAAATCGAGCCTTGCTACGACCTTTTGCTTTGAAAATATCAGGCAAATCATTGCAGGGGCTTCATATTTTGACAGAAATGGTAATTTTAACCTTTTTATCCATCTATGGTACATATCGATTTATGTCCAATTTATCCTTATATTTTACCTACTAAAATTTATTGGCAGAAAGATAAATTCTGATACGATTAAGCTTATCTTGCTTAGTCTACTTACCATCGGATCTATTGGGCTTTCTTATTATTTGGCTAATAAGGATGTACCGATTATTAGAATTTATTATGGAACTGATACCAGGATCTATGCGTTTTTCTTGGGGATGATTTTCTATCTACTTTATAAAAATTATGGAAGATATATGGAGATTTCAAAGCTAAGCCTAAAAATAATTGTTGGCGTGCTTGGGATTTTGTTATTTGTACCGATGTTTTTTATAAATGGTGAGAATATAAATATCTACAAGACATTTTTCCTAATCTATACCCTAGCTTTTAACCTTTTGATATTTTTTATCTTTAAGCTAGAAAATAGCCTAGATAAGAGAGAAAGAAAGCTTGGTTGGGGCGGATCTATTTTGGTCTTTATAGGATCTAGGAGCCTACATTATTATATTTTGCAATATATAATCCAGGTTTTCTTCTCCTACTTCCTTATAAATATTTTTGATAATAAGATTATTTATTACGGCCTACAAATTGCCTGGATAATTTTCTTAGGAGAAATATCTCATGCAATATTTTCTAGGAAAAAGCTTAACAAATACCTAGTTATCATCCCTTTTGTAAGCCTTATTATCTTTAATATAATTTCACTTGCTATAGGCAATAAGAAAGAACAAGAAATGGCTGAGCTTAAGGCGAGATTTGAGCAAAGTCAGGAGGAGATTAAAAAGCATAACGAGCTTCAAAAGAAGAAAAATACCGAAAAAGATTCTAAAGTTCTTCCTAAAGAAGATGAAAAAGATAAGGAAGTAAGCAAAGATAAAAAAGAAAGCAAGAAGGCTGATTCTAGCAAAGATTTCAAGGAAAAGTCCTATGATGATTTTGATTTTACCGAAAATGAGCTAGCCTATATGAAGGATATCAGTGTGAGTGCTGTGGGCGATTCGGTTTTGATCAATATTGATAAGTACCTAAGAAACTACATGCCTAACCTCTACCTAGATGGCAAGGTTGGACGTGACATGCCTGAAGGACCTGGCATCTTGCAGGCAATAAAGAATAATGTCGGTCTTGGCGATATTGTCCTAATTTCTCTAGGATCCAATGGTTCTGCCAACCACAATGATATGCAGGCTATAATGGATATAGCTGATGGCAGGGATGTGTATTTTGTAAATACCAGCCACCTTCAATCCTATATGGACAAGGTAAATAGCGACTTGGAAGCTTTTGTGAATGACAATCCAAAAGCCCACCTAATCGACTGGAGGTCTTATGTAAAGGATAGACCAGAGCTCTTAGCTGTGGATAGGACCCATCCGAATGTAGAAGGCAGCCAGGCTTATGCAGACCTAGTTATTAGAAAAATTTTAAACGAAAATAAAGTAAGACCATAATAAAAGGCCTAGTGCAGTATGAAAAAAACCATCATTTAATGACGGCGTTTTTCATTCATATTTTGCACTAGGCCTATTTTTTATTGTTCATTTCATATACTTTTTTAACTAAAATTGGTGTAACAATAGATGTAATAACAACACCAAAAGCAATTGCTGCAGTGGAATTTGCTTTATATATTTCAAGGCTTGGATTAGTTGCTGCAATTATAGATGGAATAGATACACTCATACCAGCAATTGAGTTCATAGCAATAGAGTTTTTACCGCTAAGTTTTAATACTTTTCGCTCGAAAATAAAGGATATAGGTAATAAAACTATATAAAAAACCATAGCAAGCAAAATACCTGTAAAACCAGACTTGGCTGCTTCTATAATATTAATACCATAACCAAATGACCATCCCATAAGTGGAAGACTTAAGGCCAAGCCAGGTTTCATAAATTCTCCAAACTTCTTATCAATATTACCTAAAATAAGTCCCAAAACTAGGGGGATGAGTGTTGAAATTATATTCATCCAGTTAATAGGTGAGGATTGAATTAAGCCAAAGAGCAATAGCGGATAAGCTGGTGTACACATTATTGCAAGGATGCCAAAACCAGCCTGATCTACGGCTGATCCATATTCTCCCTCGAGTGCTAAATATAGAGAAGGATTAGTTGAGGCAAGGCCTACAATTATAGCAAGGGTAGATAGACCCAAGATTCCATCTAATCCAAAAAATTTAAAATATAAAAATCCAAATCCCACAACTATAGCTGTTTTAACTAGGGCTAGAAGGCCTGTTCTTTTAAAAACTTGGCCAAGTGTTTTTAAATCAATTACAGCTCCTGAGCAAAAGCAGGTGAAGGCTATAATATAAGTAAGCCCATCTTTTGTAAGCAAGGCCTGGGTCATACCTCCTATCATAAATAGATTGGGTGCCAGAGTATAAATAATAGCTGAAATTAGCATTGGAACAAGCAACAAACCGCCAGGAATTTTTTTCATAAAATCCATCATAAGCTACTCCTTAAGTTTTATTTAAGAGATAGTAAATAAAAAAATACCCTTGGCCAAGCCAAGGTGGTCAATATCTCTTATGGTGGGAAGTACTGGGCTTGAACCAGCGACCTCCACGATGTCAACGTGGCGCTCTTCCAGCTGAGCTAACTCCCCATGCCACTCTATCATATCAAGTAATGATAGAGATGTCAAATATAATTAAATAAGGGCTGATTAGCAGCCCCTACTTCTTCTTTAATCTTCCCCTTAGTTTATAAGCACTAAATCCAAGAGCTAAGATAATAAGGATAAATGGCCAATATAGGAAAAATCCTACTATGACTTGAGAGAAAAATTCCTTGACAAGTCCAATAGACTCTCCCATTGCTTCCTTTATCCTAGAGCCTAGGTCAGGATTGTTGGAATTTCTATTATAAGAATACACTTCATTTATGCCTACATTATAGGTATCGTAGGTCACCCTATCTTTTAGGTCAGCCTTTGCTTTTTTAAGATTATCTATTTCCCCTTGAGTTTCTATAATCTTGGCATTAATAACAAGGGTGTCTTCGATGTTATTAGAATTTTCCAAAAGCTCATTGAATTTTTCCAGCTGTTTTTCCTTTATTTCTAAATCCTTATCTGCATCCCTAAATGACTTTTCTAGGTTGTTAGAATTTTTGGAAACATTTATGGTTTTACCCAGGCCTTCTAGGGTCTGGTCAAATTTTTCAGCACTTTCTTTTGGAATTTTTATGGTAAGTTCAGTATTTCTTAAGTCCCTATCTTCATTGGTCCTATTAAAATATGTTGATTCAATTTCTACAAAACCTTCTAGCTTTGCTACTGATTTTTTTATAGACTCTAGGTCCTTATCATAGGATATAGTTTCTAGGTCAATATTTACAAATCTTTCTATATAATCATTTGAATCATCTGATAGGTCTGACCCTTCTCCATCATCTATGGCCTCATCTTTTGCCATATCAGCATATCTAGGATCATCAATTTCTCGTCTTGCCTCGTCTGCATATTCATTTGCAAGGTCTGCTTCACTATTATCTGGCTTCTGGCTAGCACAAGATATGAGGGCAAAAAGACATATCAATATTAGTAAGAAATTCTTTTTCATAGGATCATCCCCCTTTTTCTTTTACTATACTAGCGTGGCAAACGATTGCAAAGGAAGATGAAAATAAATAATTTAATCAACTAGACCATACAAAACTGAATCTATGGCCTTTTGTGGGATACCTATGTCTTCTATTACGCATTTTTTCTTATAGATTTCTCTTTCATAGATGCCCTTTTTCATCAGCTGCATAGTTACTATTAGGTCGCTATCGACTACTTCGCCTAGGTTCTGGCCGGTACTTGCATCAAGGCCTGATGGTATATCTATTGAAATTTTATATTTCATTACATTGTTGATGATGGATACTACTGTGGCGTAAATTCCTGTGACTGGCCTATTTAAGCCCGTACCAAAGATGGCATCTACAATTAGATTGACATTATTTAGGCGTCTTTCCATCTCTTCTAAATCTTCTATGCTTTGAACATAAAATATCTCTTCGCAAAGCATCTGGCAAGATTCTAGATTTAGGCGGAATTCTTCGCTTGCCTTTTCTACATCGCCAAGTATATATATTTCTACATCCTTGTACCTAGCTAGGAGATTTCTTGCTAGGGCTAGGCCATCTGCCCCGTTATTTCCTACTCCGACAACTATTGCAAAGTAACCAAATTTGTTTAGATTAATGTGCTTAAGTACAGCTAGACTTGCCCTTTCTACAAGGCTTAGGGCTGGTACTTTTAGCACATTTATAGCATAAGAGTCGATTGCTCGCATTTTTTCTTTATCAACTAAAATCATAATCTGTCCCCTTTAGTCTAAGATCTTCCCCAAATATTTCATAGGTCTTTGAATTATTACCCAATATTCTAGAAAATATTCTAGGTCCATAAATCTCTTCTATTAAGGCTTCATCGAGATTGGATGATAGAATTATTGGTAGATTCTTATTCATCCTCTCATTTACAACATCAAATAGGTTTGATTGGTCGGTTGACCTATGGGTTTCAGCGCCTAGGTCATCTATTATTAGAAGGTCACATTCAAAGATTAGGTCGTATTGGTTTTCCAAATTTCCCCTTCTATCTTCAAAGGCCCAATAGTAATCATTTAAAAATTTAAAAAGCTTGGTTGATGTCATGTAGACTACTGAATAATTCCTATCCAATAGCTCTTTGGCTATGGAATTTATCAGGAAAGTCTTGCCTCTGCCTACTTTCCCTTGGATATAAATATTTCCGCTTTGTCTATCAAAATTGTCTATATATTTCCTTAAATCAGCTAGGATCATCTGCATATTTTCATAGGGACTTATGTTTGCATATTCTGGATAAGGATTTTTGGAAAATAAATTGATATTAAAGGTCTTAAAATTTTCCCTATTTATGACTTGTCTTATGCCAGATCTTTTATAATTCTCATCTATTATGATTTGAGACCTGCATGAGCAAATTTCATTGCCCACAAAGCCTGTGTCCTTACAGAGTGGATGGAAATATTTTTCCTCCATGTAATCTACAGGGAAGCCTGCCTTAAGGAGCTCTTTGTGTTTTTCTCCTATTAGATTTTTAAGCTTATCTTCATTTGCCTTTGTGTCTAGGCCTTCTGCAGCTAGTCTTATACTATCAAAACCTACTTGCTTGATTAGCTTATCTAGAGCCCTTATCTTTGGGATTTTGTCATAGACTTCGTTTATAGCCTCTTCTTGGCGTCTTTTATTTTCTCTACGTCTTTCTTGCAAGATTAGACTTGCTTTTTCACTAGCCTTCATATTAGTCCCTCTGATTTCTCAATCTCTCTAGCCTTCTAGCCCTTGCTGTTTGGGCAAGATTGTCGTTATCATTTCCTATATTTGAATCAGATTTTTTCCTATAGGTTCTTACTGTTCTGGATTTTTTAAGCTTGTTGCGTTCTTCCCTCATCCTAAGTTCATTTAGGCTATTTATGCCTTGGTCTCTCCAGGTTTTTAGATAGCCCATTACATATTTTACATCTACGTTATTTGCTTCTCTTGCCTGTCTAAAGGCTTCTGTTACAAGCTCTGGGTCTTGGTCATATTCTCCCAATGTCTCGTGAATCCTTGTTATGTCTGCTGGAGTGAGCTGCCTATCTATTATTCTTTCGATATTTTCAAACATGATTGACTTTCTTTGAGCCTTGTCAAAGTTTAGTTCATTGTCATTTGTAGGCTCGCTTTCTCCAAAGTACATCTGCCTTAGGGATATTATTTCTATAAAATTTGTCCCATCTGAGGCCTTTTTTTCTCTAAAGATGCCCATATTTATCCAAAAATTAACGGCTTTTTCAAATCTTTCATCATCAAAGCTTAGCTGTCTTTTAATCTTTGCAACATCGACTGTGCCATCATTATATATATCCTTATAAATTAGGAGATAAACCTTGATAGCATCGCCATCTGCCATCTGAAGATATGTATTTAAAAACATATTCTCAAAGGGTGTTGTGCCCATATCCAGTTTTAGTTCTTGCATTTCAAAGTTCATTATATTCATCCTTACTTATTTTCATATTCATTATCTTTGAATAGATTAAGCCCTTGGACATCTCAAAATATCTCTCATCTAAGTCTATGGCTTGGTTTTCAAAGACTTCTCTCGTGTAGGAGGTCTTTTTAAAACCAGCCTTCTCGTAGGCCTTTATCGCCCTTTCATTAAAGAGGTTGACATCTAAATAGAGGGTCCTATATCTCATTTCTTCAAAAAATACTACAAAGATTTCTCTTATGGATTCGTATCCATAGCCGCGGGATACGTAATTTGCATCAAAGACTATGCCTAGTTTGGCTCTTTTTAGGATTGGATTTATATTTTTAAGGCCGATAAAGCCTATAAATCTGTCATCTTCTTTTCTTCTAACTGCAAAGTATCTCTTATTTGGCATGTTTATATTGCCATACCAAAGCCTTAGCTCAAAGTCTGTGAGGTTTCCATAATTGTATCCTATAAGTCTTGGGTCAGAAAAATTGCCCCAATTTTTAAGTTCTAAGGCACTTTCTCTATCTATTTTATCTAAATATATTCTAGGCATTTTCATCCCTGTGGCTTAAGTTGATGAAGGTGGTGCATGGCTTGTTGAAATATAAATCAACTGTACCAGTAGCTCCGTTTCTGTGTTTTGCAAAGATTAGCTTGGCTATGTTTGGTTCCACCTCTTCATCATAATAATCTTCTCTATATAGGAGCATTACAACATCGGCATCCTGCTCGATGGCGCCTGATTCTCTCAGGTCTGATAGGATTGGCTTATGGTCTGATCTCTTATCTGCCTCTCTTGATAATTGGGCAAGGGAAAGTATAGGACAATTTAGTTCCTTGGATAAGGATTTTAGGCCCCTTGATATGGATGCTATTTCATTTTGCCTATTTTCTTGTCTACCATCAGCTTGCATTAGCTGGAGATAGTCTATTACTACTAAATCAAGTCCCTTTTCTGCCTTTAGCCTTTTTAGTTTTGATTTCATTTCTGATAATCTTATGCCTGGGGTTTCATCTACATAGAGGTCTGTTTCTACTATTTTTTTGGTAGCATCTATTAGAAGTGTCCAATCATCATCTCTTATGGATCCATTGATGATTGATTCTAGGCCTACTAGGCTTACCATTGATAAGAGCCTTTGATTTAGCTGATAGATTGACATCTCTAGAGAGAAGAAGGCTACAGATTTGCCTGCCTTAGCAGCATTCCACGCCATGGTTAGTCCAAGGGCGGTCTTACCCATAGCTGGTCTTGCAGCTAGTAATATTAGTTGGGAACTTTGTAGTCCCGAAAGTTTGTTATCTATAGCTTCAAGTCCTGTAGCAACTCCTGTTATTCTCCCATCTGCCAGGGTTAGTTCGTTGATTTGTCGTAGGGTATCATCCATGGTGTCTGCTACCCTTACTAGACCTTGGGAGTGGTTATCTTGTGATATCTCAAATATCCTATTTTCGGCACTAGCTAGGATGTCAGATACATCATCGCTTTGCCTGTAGGATTTTTCTATTATATCTTCACTAGCCCCGATTAGACTTCTTAATAAGGATTTGGCCTTGACTGTTTTACAATAAGTGTCAATATTTGGAGTATAAAATGAGGAGAGGGTAATCTCAGTGATAAACTCCTCCCCTCCAACTTCTTGTAATATATTTTCGTTGGACAATTGAGATATAAGGGATACTACGTCTACCTTGATGTCTTTTTCAAACATGGTGACTATAGTCTTATATATCCTCTGTGTCCTTGAATCGTAAAAGTCTACAGGTTTTATTATTTGATTTGCACTATCAAAGCTTTCATTTTTCTTTAAAATACAGCCTATGATAGCCTGTTCTGATAAGAAGTCATAAGGTAGTGGCCTTAAGCCATCTGTCATTATTCTGCCTCAGCTACCACGTTTACCTTAAGGTCTGCATTTACTCCTTCATAAAGTCTAGCGTTTAGTACGAATTCACCTACTCCATCGATTTTTTCGATTTCTTCGATTCTCTTTCTATCTATTTCGATTCCTTCTTTTGCTAGAGCTTCAGCAAGGTCTTTGTTTGTTACAGAACCAAATAGCTTTCCATCTTCTCCTACTCTTACCTTTTGTTCGATTGTTAGAGCTTCGATTTTTTCCTTAAGTGCTTCAGCTTCTTTTCTATTTTCAGCTTCTTCTGCCTTAAGTTGTTCTCTCATTTTTTCAAGTTCAGCCATATTATCTTTTGTTGCCTTTACAGCTAGGCCTTGTGGATCAAGATAGTTTCTAAAATATCCTGGCTTTACATCTACTAGGTCTCCCTTTACTCCAACTCTTACAATATTATCTGTTAGTATTACTTTCATTTTCTTCTTCCTCTCTTAAATATTCTTTTATTGCTTTTCTTAACATTTTTTCAGCATTTTCCATGCTCATCTCTAATTGGGTGGCTGCGGCTGTTAAGTGTCCGCCACCCCCAATGCGCTCTAGTATTAATTGTACCGATATATCGCCTAAGCTTCTACCTGATATGTGAATTTTATTGTTAGCCCTTGTAAGTACAAAGCTTGCGAGTACTCCCTTTATATTAAGAAGATCATCTGCAGCCTGGCTTGCAATAAGAGTAGAACCATCTATTTCTCTATTAAAGTGGGCAATAGCTATAAAATCCTCAACTATGAAGGAATCTGCTATTACCTCTGACTTATATTTTACAATTTCAAAGTCATCTTTAAACATTCTTTTTATATATACTGAGTCAGCACCCCATCTTTTTAGGATTGAGGCTGCCTCAAAGGTTCTTACACCTGTTTGGTAGACAAAGTTTTTGGTATCGACTGTTATACCTGCAAGTAGGGATTCTGCTACAGCAGTTCTTGCCTTAAAGTTTTCATCTAGATAAGATAAAATCTCTGTAACAAGCTCTGATGCTGATGATGCGTAAGGCTCTATATAAGAGACGGTGGCATTTTTGATATAATCTTTACCCCTTCTGTGGTGGTCTATTATAAATATATTATCAGTCATATCCAGAAGTTTTGGGCCTTCTGTAGAATTTTTTCTATGGTTATCTGTAACTATTATAAGGGACTGGGAAGATATTCTTCTTAAAGCTTCATCTTCAGTTAGAATATTATCCTTTAGCTCGCTAAGCTCATCTATAACCCTCGCATACATATTTTCTATAGGCTTTGTGACTTCATTTAAGATAATATAAACCCTCTTATTTATTGACCTTGCACCTTCATAAACACCAAGTGCTGACCCAAATGAATCCATATCAGGATTATTGTGTCCCATAACATAAATATCAGGGCTTGATTCCATCATTCTCTTTAGAGATTGGGAAATAACCCTTGATCTAACTTTAGAGGTTTTTTCAATTGCCTTAGTTTTTCCACCATAGTACTCATAATTATCTTCAAGTTTGACTACAGTTTGGTCTCCTCCACGAGATAGGGCAATATTTATAGCATCTCTTGAATCAGAATATATGTCAGATGGCTTTTCTCCAGCAAGGCCAACACCTATTGAAAGGGTTGGCGGAATGGAATTGCCCTTGCTTATATCCCTGACCTTATCCAAAATCGAAAATTTATCATCACGAATTTCTTTATAATCCTGATACTCACTTATAATCATGAACCTGTCATTTTCATATTTCCTAATTAGGCAATCATAAACTTTAAAATATTCATTAATCACCCTATCTATTTCACCTAATACCTGAGCTCTTTGGTCAGATTGGGCAGAATTTCTTAGGTCATCATAATTATCTATAAAAACAGAATAAAAAACTAATCTTTTTGCCTTAAAAAGTTTTTTGATTGACTCATCATAAGTATTATCTATTCCATATAAGAAGGTTTGATTACTATCATCACCCTCATTAAAAATTGTAGAATAATAAAATTGAATAATCTTATCAGCTATATTAACATTTTGTGATTGTTTAATTTCCTCATTATCAAATTCTATTTCCGCAAAGTCAGGTATGATTGAATCGATGCTCTCACCAATTAGCTTATTGTCTGGAAATAAGTCCCTAAAAAATGAATTATGCCATTTTATTTTTCTATTTTCTTCTAAAATAGCTATTGGAAATGGCATTTCAAATACTACATTTTTGGTAATAGAATCAAATGAAAAGCTGATATTATCAACATACTTCTGCAATTCCTTATCCCTTGTAGAATTTATGTTTTTCAAAAAGAAAAACAAAATAATACAAACAAGTATTCCTACAGCACCTAAGGTCTTATTATAGTAAAAAACTATTAGGGATGCAATTAGAGGAAAGGCCAAAATCAAGATTAAATTAGATCTACTAATAAATTTTTCATTATTTCGCATTTTTCCTCCTTGATCTAAAATCTATAAATATATCTGCAAAACCAAAAAATAATAGTGGAATGAAGATAACTTGAAATAAAATTATCATAAAAAACCATTGAAAGGCTCTTGTCAAAGGCAGACTAGATTTTTTAAGCATGTAGTCAAAAAGACTTAGGCCGTTTGCTACAAGTATTATCATGCTAATAAATATGAGGTTTGAAAATATATAAGTTCTCTCTATATTCATAAAGCTAGCAAGAAAATATATGATTACAAAGATAAGAGTAAGTCCTAACAAATCCTTAAACTCTACCCTAATTTGGTCAAGTTCTTTTATATCTTCTATCCCCTTATCCATAAAGGATAAGTAATTTCTAATAAGTTTGATAGAAAGGACTGAATAAACCATGACTATCATCGAAATTAGAGAAGGATATAGGGCTACGGCCTTCTTGTAAATATCAAGGTCAAACCTATATGAATAAGAACTTTCGACCATTTGTTTAAAATCTAATGCCATCTTATCAATAGTAAGCTTATTTTCTATCATTTCTATCTTAAATAGAAAAATAAAAACCAAGCTTATAAGGACAAAGGCCAAAAATATTTGATATTTGTCTGGTATCTTTAAGCTAATTAAGATTACAAATATTAGCCCTACCAAAACTAAGGGGATATAGCTAGTATTTATTTGCTCTATATTTAAAAATACCAAGGCACTTATATAAGTAAACACCACCTTTACTAAGGCGGATAAGAAGCCATCCCTAAAGGATGTAAGGGCAAGTACCACTGGAATTAAAGCCATAAATATCAGGCTATATCTAGATAAGTACAGACTGATAAGGCTCAGGCAAGCAATAAATATAGCTCCTGTAATCTTATTTACGCTTTCTGTTAATGTCATAAAATCTCCATATAAAAATTTAGCAATTTTTACTATTATACTGTACTTTAAATTCCTATTTTAACAATATTTATAAAGGCTAGACTTGCCAATATATATTAAAAATATTGACAAAGTCTAGCCGATTTTTAAAGTTATTTATTTTTTTCTAAGCGTAGGAATGTAGGGATGGAATAAAGGTATTTACGCCAATATAAGTGAAAACTACACATATAAAGCCAACTATAGCAAAGATAGCTGCTCTTTTTCCTTGCCAGCCTCTTGACCTTCTTAGATGTAGATAGATGGCATAGATTATCCATGTGATGAAGGACCAAGTTTCCTTAGGATCCCAAGCCCAATACCTACCCCAGGCTGATTCTGCCCAGATGGCACCAGTAATCATAACCATACTCAAAAAGATAAAACCAAAGGCAATAATCCTATAGGCAATCTCATCTAGTTTTTCTTTTTCAGCTATGCCTTTATTAAAGGCATTATCTGAGAATTTATCTCTTAAAAGATACATAGCAGAAATACCAGCTGCAACAGCAAAGGCACCGTAGGAAAGAATTGCAAGAGTAACATGGATTGCAAGCCACTTGCTATCAAGGGCTGGCATTAGAGGTCTGATTGTCTTATCTCTCATAGCTGCATAGCCGATTATTAAAAATAGAATCGGACTAACAAAGGTACCCATAGCTAGAAGTTTATACTTCTTTTCAAAAATTAAATAGCAAAGGGCTATTCCCCAGGCAAAGGCGCTTGCAAATTCGTATTGGTTTGAAAGTGGGAGCCTTCCAGCATTTATAGTTCTTGCAATTATAGCAAGGGTGTGGGATATAAAGGCGACCATCATGATGTTTTTGCCTATTATCCCCCATTTTTCTGTCTTATTTACAAATAATATTATAAATAGAAACATGGCAATCAAATAGCCAAACAAGGCTAGGTAGAAAAGTAAATTTTCTACATTTAATAAATTAATCATATCTTTCTTCTCCAATAATTTTTTCTAATTTTTCCTTAGATATCTTATCTTTTTTGGCATATCTTACAAATAGATAAGAAAAGTCGTCATCTTCTACCAGGATAAAATCCCTTGGATTGATGTAGAAGGATAGGAAGAGTCCAACCATTAGTAAGCCTGCTCCTATGAGTGCAATATTTTTACCTGGGTCATGGGCCACTTGCAAGAGGGTAAACATCTGAGGGTTATCAATCACAAAGCTATACTCTTCCCATTTGATAGGCTCTCCTGGGTGATTAAGGCCCATATCTACCCTTTCTCCATCATAGAAAAGAGCATATAGAGCTACAGGATGATGTAAAAATGGTGACTTGGTCCTAGGTTTCATCATGCTAGTTTCATCAAAGTCTGGATAAAAATCTACAAATTGTAGGGCGATTTTTTTATTATCAGCTATAAAGAAGTCACCCTTATACATAAGTTTTTCTTCAAAAAACTTTTTATCCTTAAATAATTTAGCCTCATAGGCCCAGCCTGTTGAATTTTGGTAGATATTGAATCCATCAAACCTAAAAGGCTTATTGACCATGGTGAGTCCCTCATCAAGTTTTTTATTATCCTTATCAAGGACTTCTAAACTTGTTATATATTGGTCAACTGTATAGTCTTCTCTAAATAAAACATCGTATTGATTAATTTTAATCTTTTTATCAGAATTTTGAAGATCTAGGACACTTCCAGGCACTCCGTGTACAAATTCATCAAAGCCCTTATAACGACCAAAGGCGAAGGCTAGAATAATCACGATTATAGATAGGTGGGTAAGCCATGAGCCCAAATGTCCGATCTTGCCATCAAACTTATAATAAACTTTTTTCCCATCGATTTCAGTTTCTTTCGGGCTTTTGACCTTTAAGATTTCAAAAATATCAGAATCTTTTTTTATCTTTTCAAACTTCTGATAATTCTTTAGCCTTTCTTTTATATCTGGATCTTTAAAGGATTTTTCAAAAATTATCTTAAAACGATTTATGCTACAAAATAATAAATTTACCAGCAAAAGAAGGGTTAATAAAATATACCACCAAGACGAGTAGACCTTGTCAAAATCACATAATAAGATGATTTTCCCAAAAGATGGATAGGCTTCAAGGTAGAATTTTGGATCATTTCCTTGAGGAATTAGGGTCCCAATAATAGATGTCAGGGCTATTATTATTAGTAAAATAATCCCAGTCCTCATGGAATAGAAACTTTTTATAATTTTTTTTATAATTTTTTTCATTTTTTATCCTCAAAGTAAAAGGACTCTGTGGGAGTCCATTACTTTTATTCATATTTACTTAAAATTTCCATGCCTTGGTCTACTAGAGCTTCGGCTTCATCTAAGTTTTTATGAGCTTTATTTGAGTTATGGAAGCCTTCACCATTTTCTACCCAAACAAAATCCCATTTAAACTGAGCGTGTCTGTGAATCTCGTGTAGTTTATCCTTATCTTCTTTTGATAAGTCGCCTTTTTCGACATGGCTTGCAAATAGGTCAATGAATTTTTTAAGCTTATCGCTTACTTCATTTGTCCTATCATATACACCTTGCTGAACTTCTTCAACCCAAGCAATCATATCATCTTCACTCTTACCAGCGTGGCAAGATAGGCAAGAATTCTTGATTGTCTCTTTGGATTTAAGTGGACTTGTCCAGTGGTGAGATTTAAATTTATTGCCCTTTTCATCTTCTACTATTGGCATGTGACAATCTATACAAGAAAGTCCTGCAGCATCGTGGACTGATCCCATAAAGGTTTCAAACTCAGGGTGTTGGGCCTTAAGTAGTCCTGTGCCTGTAGCTGGGTGTTCCCAATCCTTAAAGTCAATTTCATCGTAATATTTTAGCATATCATCAGTTTCAAAACCGTACTTATAAGGTAAGATTACCTCTTTAGTTTCTGGATCTAGATAATACTCTACGTGACATTGGGCACAAGATAGGCTATCAACCTTGGCATTGTTAGAATTGACCCTACCTTCATCAATTTGTTTTCTAAAGTGTTCTCTTGTTACCTGGACTGTACCGATATCATCCATATGGCAATCATAGCAAGAAATAGTCTGCATACCTGGATGGTCCTTAACAAACTGATCAAAATCCATGCTATTTACATCTATGCCATCTTTTTCAAGGGCAGCTACAAAGTCAGCACTCTTACAAGCAAGACAAGATGCACCTGGCTTAGGTCTTTCGGTATTTATGGCATCTTCTAGAGCATATGTATGGCCCCTTGCCCTGTCGTATTGTTTGGCAAAGTCATAACCATCATAAAATTCTCTAAGATTAGGATGAGCTTCTAGATAGTCAACTTGGACAGAACCACCAAATTTTGTTTCGCTCATATCTGCATTGGCCTTATATGTGGCAAAAACGCCTGGATATGTATCTTTGTAATCTTCTGCTGTTTTTATTTCTTTATCTTGTGAACATGCACTAAGGGCAAGCAGAAGGCCTGAGGCTATAAAAACCTTTGCAATTTTCTTAAACATATGGGCTCCTTTCATAATTTCAAATAATACTTCTTAATATTATTATAAACTATTTTGTTACAATATACAAGAAAGTTTTTTATAAAGCTAAAATACATTTTATTCTAGGCCTAAACAGGTATAATAAAGGAACAATAAGAGGTGTAAAGGATGCTAAATTCAAATATGAAAGACTATGATCTATCAATCATTTCTGATCCTCACGTTCTAGATCAAAGTTTGATTGCAGATACTGAAAATTTAAGAAAAGAATTAAAAATAGAAAGAAAACTTGTAGTTGAGAGCGAGTACTTATTTAAAAAATCCTTGGAAATGGTGGATAAGGTTGCCAGTAAATTTTTAATCCTTTCTGGAGATTTGACCAAGGAAGGAGAATACCTAAGCCACAAGAAGGCTGCTAGTCTTATTGATGAATGGAAAAATAAAGATAAAAGTCGCAAAGCCTTTATTATTCCAGGCAACCACGATATTTATTCCAAAAAGGCCTATGATTATAAAAATGATAAGCCAGCCCAAATAACAAGCCCAAGAGACTTTGAAGAAATCTACAAATCCATCTATGAAGATGATTCTATATTAGAATTCTATAAAGATAGTGAAATTTTTAAAGCCTATCTGGCAGATGTCAATGAAAAATATAAGAGGGATGAAAAATATTCCTACTATGCAAATGGCTATCTCTCATACGTTGCAAGGGTTAAAAAAAATTTTAAATACGAAAATGGCCTAACTATCATCATGATTGATAGCTCAATTTATGCAGCAGATAAGGAACAAAAACACAGGGATGGGACCTGCAATGTAGTAGGCTCTATTTCAAAAGAACAGCTCAGATGGATTGCTGATAAGATTGACGAGGCCAAGGCCCGCAAGGATATGGTTATAGCTGTAAGCCACCACGCCTTTATCCCTAATTTTAGAAACCAAGAGCTAGTATTTTCTCCATTTATAATCAAAGAATACAAGACTAAGATAGAAGATAGAGACCCTAGATTAAATAATAAAACTCCTATAGAAGTCTTAGCTGATAATGGTATAAAATTCATCTTCACCGGCCACTTACACGAAAATGGTACAGCTAAGTTTACCACAGAAGAAGGAAAGCTTATCTACAATATACAAACAGGATCAACCATAACCTATCCCCTACCAATCAGACACCTAAAGATAGTAAACAAAACTGGTGAAAGCCATGGTTTTGAAATTTCTGTAAAGACCGAACTAATTAGGGACTTTTCCTTTGTAGATGAAAAGAATGAGAAAAAATTTGTAGATGATGCCACAATCTACACTCTCGAAAATCAATTGTCCCTAAAGGAAGTAATATCAAATTATATAAGAATCCAGGCCAACAATCCAAAGCTTGAGGACCTAGATATAAAAAAGGAAATAATCAAGCAAATAAATTCCAATATGGATACCAAGCTTCCTTATAATAATTATATGGATGCCTATGTTTTTCCAAAAATAAGCCGCTTTTTCCCAATGAGAAAGCCTTTTGTGGGCAAAATCGAACTAATAGAAAAAAATGGCAAGCACAAAATTTTAATAAAGGCCATTGGCAATAGGATTCACATAAAATCTGATAATATAGAACTAGCCCTAGATGAGATTTTTAAACAGATAGATAAGAAAATCCTCTATCCACCCCTTCTTATTTATTTTATAGAAAAAATCTTAACAAAAGAATTTAAAATGCCTATAGATAGCAAGGGCCACACCTTCTATGATTTTGCCAACTACATCTACCAATATCGTTCTACAAATAATGATAGGCCTGACTATGTGGATGCCATGATAGCTAGGCTTAATGATAAGTTTTACAATATTATCAATGAACTAATTGATTATGCGGCAGATGAGATAAACGAAGCCTTTGACTATGTTACAAGCCATATAGTTTTTGAGATTGATGGATCTAAGGATAAATTCTACGATACTCTAATCCAAACTGAAGGAATCACATCCAATATTTTTTATAAACACATGAGGTCAAAGGTTAATAATCTAAGAGATTTCCTAGATTTCTTCTCAAGATTTATCACAAAAAAAGCACACATAAATGGTGTAGACCTTGCCAAAAAAATTGCCCACTCCCATTCTATAAGGAAGGTCAAGATGGATGTAAGTGATATGATGTTTGGCCAAAGATCTCTCCGTAAATTTATCACTGATATGATTGGTGAAATGAGTGAGGATATGGCAAAGATATACCAAAATGATCAAGATAATGATGTAGATTATTATTTCAACTATATAGAATACGATGATTTTGAGACAAAAAAAGACTCCTAAGCTTAGCTTAGGAGCTATTTTTATCTGTAATCTTCTTCTGAAAAATCAGGATCTTGGGTGAAATTTAGGCCTAGTTTTCTAAGCATAGATTTTTGTGAATCATTTAGAATGACTGTTGAATGGGCATCTAGTCCCTTAAGTTTACCAATTTGCTTAATTGCCATGTGAGTTAAAGGATTAGTTGTCGCTGAGATTGAAAGAGCTATTAGCATTTCATTTACAGAAAGACTTGTCTCATCACTACCTAGCTCTTTTGTCTTTAGACTTGATACTGGCTCTATTATATGAGGAGAGATAAGTAAAATTTCATCATCAAGGCCTCCAAGCTTCTTAAGGGCATTTAAGATGCATGCTGCTGGAGCTGAAAGAAGGTTTGATTTCTTGCCTGTGATTATATTGCCATCTTCTAGTTCAATAGCAAAAGCATCACTTCCTGCTCTTTTAGCTCTGTCTCTTGCGGCTAGGGCTACTTCCCTATCATCTGGACCTATCTCCATCTGGCTCATTAACATTTGAATCTTTTCTAAAGTATGGACAGGGACCTTGGCTAGTCTGTAATCAACCAGGGTATTGTAGTATCTTCTGATAATTTCTGCCTTAGAAGCCTCACTTGCCTCATTTTCATCTACTATGCAAAAGCCTACCCTATTTACTCCCATATCTGTTGGAGATTTGTATGGTGATGATCCCATTATCTTTTCAAACATCTTTTTTAAGATTGGGAAAGCCTCTACATCCCTATTGTAGGATACGGCTGATATGCCATAGGCCTCAAGATGGTAAGGATCTATCATATTTATATCATCAAGGTCTGCTGTTGCTGCTTCGTAGGCCATATTAACTGGATGTTTTAAAGGTAAATTCCAGATTGGGAAGGTCTCAAATTTGGCATAGGCAGCATTTACTCCCTTTTCATGGTCAAGATACATTTGTGATAAGCAGGTTGCCATCTTTCCTGAACCAGGACCAGGACCAGTAACTACTACTAGGGGTCTTTTGGTTTCGACATGGTCATTTTTACCAAAACCATCTTCTGATATAATTGTGGCCAAATCATTTGGATAGCCTTTTATATCATAAGTTTTATAATTTTTAATACCTAAGTTATCAAGGTATTTAATGTATTTCTTGGCCTTTTCTTGTTCTTCATATTGGGTAATCACAATGGCAGATACCAAAAATCCAAAATCTTCGAGGGCACTTTTAAGCCTTATTGCCTCTGTATCATAAGAGATACCGTTATCTCCCCTAATCTTTGAGCTTTCTATGTCTTTGGCATTTATTGTTATGATTATTTCTGTCTTATCTTTAATATTTAGAAGCATTCGTAGTTTACTATCAGGCAAAAATCCTGGCAATACCCTAGAAGCATGAGCATCATCAAAGAGCTTGCCTCCAAATTCTAGGTAGAGCTTGTCAAAGTGGCTGATTCTTTCAAGAATTTTTTCTGATTGTTCTTTTATATATTTATCGTTATCAAAAGCTAATTTCATCCTTACCTCCATTTATTACTTAATGATTATACCAAGTTTTTCTCAAAAAAAAATAAGACGTAAAAATTTTACGCCCTATTCTGTTATTATTGTTTTTGCAGTGTTTAGCAAGATTAGGATATCATTTTTGATTGAAAGATTTTCTATATATTTTAATTTTAGGTCAATTTTTATAGGCAAAATCTTTTCTAAATAAATTTTCTCGCTAGCTTCTATGGAATTATAGTAATCACTTTCGTTTCTAAATTCTATAGAGGCGTAGTCTGTAATTCCAGGTCTTACGGCAAAGATTACATCATAATAATTATCGTAGAGACCTACCATCTTTGGTGTCTCAGGCCTTGGTCCAACTAAGGACATATCTCCTGCTAGTACATTAAAAAACTGTGGCAATTCATCTATCTTCCATTTTCTTAAGAATCCACCCACCCTTGTGATACGCGGGTCATTTTTGACTGTGAGGTTGTCAAGATTTTTGTCTGCACCAACCATCATGGTCCTAAATTTGATAATGTAAAATGGCTTTTTGTCCTTGCCAAGTCTTTCCTGCCTATAAAATACAGGGCCTTTAGAATCTAACTTGATAGCCAGGGCAATTATTCCCACCGGTATCAAGATTAGAATTATCACTAGTAGTGAAATTAAAATATCAAAGAGCCTTTTGAAAAATAGGCTGATTTTTTTATTATTCAGTTTTTGATATATTAAATCTTCATTAATTTTTTTCACTTTTATCCTCAAATTTTGAAATCTCTCAATATTAAACTTCAAAATCTAAAATTGTCTAGGTCTAGCTTAGCTTTCAGGCCATCCTTCTGTCTTAAATTGATTTCCTTCATGGTCAATCCACATTACCTCACAATTATTCTCTTTTGCAAATTTTAAACCATTTTCATAATCAAGTATGAAAAGATATGTGGATATGGTATCTGCAAGAGCTATATCATCTAAAATTACTGATACTGAGGTCCAATTTGTAGAT
The DNA here is from genome assembly GCF_026131665.1 of Anaerococcus sp. NML200574. NCBI lineage: Bacteria > Bacillati > Bacillota > Tissierellia > Tissierellales > Peptoniphilaceae > Anaerococcus > Anaerococcus sp. NML200574. The sequence continues at coordinate 24,611 of NZ_JAMXSM010000012.1, forward strand.
GGATACAAGGTAGATGGATCTATGATATGGTGGTATCTTTTACCATCTACTACAAAATATCTTTGATAATCACCACTTGTTACTACAGATGTATTTTTAAGGCTAACTACTGCAGAGTAAGGATTATCCTTATCTTCTAGGTCCGGGTTTTGGATAGCTATCTTATAATAAGAATTTTCAGCTCCTGGATTATCTCCAATTAGCATATCATCCCCACCTACTGATAAGATACCATGTTTTAGGCCGGATTCCTTTAGTTTTTCACCAATGATTTTTGTGGCATAACCCTTACCAATGGCTCCGATATCTATTTTAACATCCTTATCATTTATATATACTGTAGAGTTTTCCTCATCAATTTCTATAGCATCTATATCCTTATGCTTGCTTGCCTTTACCAGGTCTTCTTCTGCTGGGATTGCTGCCTTGTCAGGATTATTGATTGACATTTCTCTAAAATCATGCCACAAACCTAAAAGAGATCCCATGGCTATATCTATCTTGCCATCTGTAAGCTTATACATTTCTTTAGAATATTTTACTAAGTCTATAATTACTTTATCGACCTTAACTGGCTTTATACCAGCATTTTGGTTTATTGTTTGGAAGTTGTTTACCCCTTCAAATTCATCGTAAGAGTTATAAAGCTTGTGATATATACTTAACTCTTCTTCTAGAATTCCTACTAATCTATCAAATTCTTCATCATTTTCTGTATAGGCTATGAAACTTGTAATTGTGTCAAAATAATCATATATATTTATCTGATTTTTTACAAGTTTTCCATCGATAGATGTTTCCTTAGTTTCTTCTTTACTTTCTTCCTTATTCTCTTCTTGGCCTACGTCTTCCTGGTTTGTAGAATTTTCATCATTTGTAGAATCATCTTCTACAGCTGTAAGTTTTGGCTTGGTTTCTTCTGTATTTTCTTTATTGTTAGCACAAGCTGTTAGTGTCAGCGCCAGTGCTAATAGTGCTACATATTTTCTCATAGTATTTTATTTATGTTAATTGTCTCCATGTCTTTATTTATTGATAGTCCTTCTTCTTCAGCCCAATTTAAGAGAACATCAGCTGCTACCTTATCTCTAAAATCATTCCATTCTGATTCTAGACCTAATTCATATACTGTATCCAAAAACTCAGCTGCTGGTGCAATAAATTCTGCATTATCTATGAAGGCATCCCTATCTCTTTTGCCTAGGCTTGAAATAAAAGCATCTCTTATGTCTGATCCATCTATTTCATCCTTGCCTGGCATTAATATATAATGCTCTACATCATCGTCTATGTCAATATAGGATTTTACTATATCCTCTCTTGTTTGAATTTCTTGATTTATCCTAATAAAATCAAGAGATTCTGTGTTTAACCACATATTTTTTAGATATGAGTCTTCATCTATCAAGGTCCATTTTTCTACTAACCAAGATAGGTTGATTGGTTTTCTATTTTTCATACTTCTCTTATCTTAAAAATAGCTACTTCATATTCCCAAAGCTCTATTTTAAGATTGTTTCCTTTCTTAACTTCTATCTTTCTTTGTTCGTATCTGTAGTCGCCATATTTACTTGATCTAGAATTTAAAACTTCCTCAAATATCAAGTCTTCATCATAAGGTATTTCATATCCTCCGTGATAGACACCTGTCATATTTAGGACAACTAAGAACCTATCCTCATCTGCCCTTCTCTCATAGGCAAATACAGAGTTGGTATTATCATCTACTACCTTCCACATAAAGCCTTCTTCTTCATAATCATATTTATAAAAGGCCTTCTCATCTAGGTAAAGTTTGTTTAAATCCTTTATAAAATTGTGATAATCTCTGTGTATTGGATAGTCTAGATATTCCCATCTAATCCCTACATTTTCATTCCACTCTTCAAAAGTTGCAATTTCATTGCCCATGAAGTTTAAAAATTTACCAGGATGGGTCATTTGATAAGCCATAAGGACTTTTAATTGCTTAAACTTATCTTCATAAGAGCCTGCCATCTTATCAACCATAGATTTTTTTAGGTGAACTACCTCATCATGGCTAAGTGGCAAGAGGAACCTCTCATTTGGGAAATAATACATAGAAAATGTGATATTTCCTTGATAGTCCCTACGATTATATGAGTCGACCTTAAAATATCTAAGGGTGTCATTCATCCAGCCCATATCCCACTTATAATCAAATCCAAGACCACCTTCGCTTACAGGATGGGTTACCTTTGGATAATTTGAGGAATCTTCTGCAATTCTCATTACATCTGGATGTGTTTTTTCTAAGGTTTCGTTTAGATTCTTAATAAAGAATATATTATCCTCGTGGACTCCTCTGTCAGAATTGCCATTATAAAATACCATATAAGATACAGCATCTATCCTTATCCCATCTAGGTGAAATTCTTCTATAAGATAGGTCATGGATGATTTCATAAAACTTCTGACATGTCCCTTTGAATAGTCGAAGTTATTTGATCCCCACTCAGAATATTTTAAATCCATATATTCTGATTCATACATGGCTGTACCATCAAAATGATCTAGACCATAATAATCTGATGCATAATGAACAGCTACAACATCTAATATTACCCCAATATTATTTTGATGTAAAAGGTCTACGAATTTTTTAAAGTCTCTTACGCTTCCATACCTGTGACTAATTGCAAAAAATCCTGTTGATTGGTAGCCCCAAGATGGATAAAATGGATATTCCGTAACTGGCATTATCTCTACATGGGTATAATTCATCTCTTTGATATAGGCAATAAGCCTATCAACTATGTCTAAGAAATTTACTTGGTTTGAAAATCTCAAAAAAGATGATACGTGTAGCTCGTAGATATTTAGTGGCTTGTCATATCTCTTATCCCTAGTTTTTAGGTATTCCGCATCATTAAAAACATAGTCATCTTCTACGATTTTTGAGGCAAAATCTCCCTCACCATCCATAGCATGGGCAAAGGGATCTGTCTTTTCTACCCAATTGCCATCTTTTACTACAACATATTTGTAATAGTCATTTACTTTTGCATCAAAATATCCAAAGAAATATCCGTATTGGGCATTTTTGCTAAGCTCTCTTATATCCCAAGCTGTGAAGTCCCCCTTGATATATACCTTATCGGCATTTGGTGCATAGACCCTAAATTCGTAACCATCACCCTTTTTGATTGGTCCCCAAATCTTATGGCCAATACTTGAGTTACCATCAATATAATCTTTTATTTTGTCATAGTCTGTCGATAATATATTAACTTTCATGAGTATTTCCTATTAAATTTTCTATATGCTTGGATAATATCTCGATTCCCTTGGTGTTTTTCGCTCCTCTTGGAATAATTATGTCAGCATATTTTTTGCTCGGCTCAACATATTTTTCATGCATCGGTTTTACTTGCTCTATATACTGGGTTAGGCACGACTCTATAGACCTGCCCCTCTCCTTGGTATCTCTTAAAATCCTTCTTTTTAGCCTAACATCACTGTCAGCATCCACAAAGACCTTAGTGTCTGTAATTTCCCTAATTTTTTTATCATAAAGAACCAGAATACCTTCAATTAATATAATCTTTTTAGGGCTGATCTTTTTTGTTTCCTTGCTTCTTGTGTGGATAGTGTAGTCATAAAGAGGCATTTCGATGTCATTTCCTTCTAATAATTTATTTAAATCATCATAAAATAAATCATTGTCAAAAGCCTTAGGGTGGTCGTAATTTAGGCCAACCCTATCTTCAAAAGCCAAGTCATCATGGGCCTTATAATAATTATCATGGCCAATTACTACAAGATCACTTTCAAATTCTTTGGCTAGAAGCTTTACTATCGAAGATTTACCACTAGCAGAGCCTCCTGCAACAGCTAAGATTTTAGGTTTAATCATAGTTTAATCTCGTTTTTGATTGTCCCTTCTAGGTATGAATATAAGTTGTCAAAGACAATTTCCGCCCTTATTTGCATGGCTTCTTGGGTATAGAAGGCAACATGATTTGTCAAAAGGACATTTTTTGCATTTCTAAGTGGGTAGTCTTTTGGAAGTGGTGGTTCCATATCAAAAACATCTATACCTGCGCGGAGCTTATCTTCATTTAATAACTTGGCTAGGTAGTCGTTGTCTACAACAGCTCCCCTTGCACAATTTATTAGTACAGCCTTATCTTTCATTAGGTCAAGCTCTTCTTTACCAAGAAAATGTTTGGTTTCTTTATTATTTGGTATATGAAGAGAAACTATGTCAGCTTCCTTTAATAGGGTATTTAGGTCAACGTATTCTACGCCAAGTGCCTTGATTTCTTCTTTTTCTGTTCTAGAATAAGCTATTATCTTGCAGCCAAATACTTGTAAGATTTCGATAAGTTTTTTGCCTATATTTCCTGTACCGATTACACCAAAGGTCTTGCCCTTAATTAGGGAGCCTAAAAGGTAATTGTTTGTGCCCTCAAAGATATTTGCCTTATTTTCGTTGAATTTTCTTAAGACACCAATTGTAAGTCCTATAACAAGCTCTGCTACAGAATCATCAGAATAACCTGAAGCATTTAGAACCTTTATGCCTTTTTCCTTGCAAGCATCAAGGTCTACATGGTCTACACCAGTAAAGGCTACATCTATAAGCTTAAGATTAGTCGCCTCAATTACCTTTCCACTTACTGGCTTGTTTGTAATTATGGCTATATCAGTATCTTTGAGTCTATCTATTTTTTCATCCTCATCCTTAGCACTCTCATTAAAATATTCAAATTCATGACCAAGGGCCTCTATTTTTTCTTTTTGCTCTAAAATGTATGATTCTTTAACTTCTAATGGATCTATAAGACTAATTTTCATTAATATGCTCCTTATCGTTTCTTTAAAAAATCTCTTGCATTTATTATACTCTATTTGCAAATAAAGAAGTAATTATATTATGAAAAGCTATTTACTGACTTGAAAAAATCATCCTCTTGCGATAAATTGTTAATAACAATAGAAAGGAATAAGTATGGCGGTAGGAATAGCATTTGACAAAGGGCTTTGCGTAGATGCCCTAAAATATTATTGTGAAGTTTTTGACTTGGATTTTCCTGCAAATATAATCAGATATAGTGATTTTCAAAAATATAATTTACCAGCTGATTTAAAAGATAGGATTTATAGCTCATATCTAGATATTTATGATAACAGGATATATTTTTATGATGTAACCAATGATGACGTATTACAGAAGGGTAATAACGTAAGAATCGTAATAGAAACAAGTTCTGATAATCTTTTCAGGGCCTATATGAATTTTAGAAAGGACTCTAATGTTACTTTTGAGCCCCAGAAATTTAACAACAAATTATTTACAACCCTTATCGACAAATACCAAATAAGCTGGCAGTTTATTGCTGATATTAAAGACTAAAAAAGACCCAAAGCCTATGATTTAGACTTTACGGTCTTATTTTTTTCTCTTAATTTCTTAAAAAAACTTTGCAAGATTTCAAGCGATTCTTCTGCCATGAGTCCATAAGAAATTTCTGGCACATTTAGGTGAGGACTGTCTTGGTTAATGAAATTGGTTGAAAAGCCTCCTCTTTTGGGATCTGTTTGGCCAACTACAAGTCTTTTTATCCTTGAATGCATTATAGCTCCCGCACACATTATGCAAGGTTCTAAAGTCGTATAGATTGTGCATTCTTCAAGTCTAAAATCTCCAATTTTCTCGCCTGCTTGTCTTAAGGCATAGATTTCTGCGTGATTTAAGGCAGATTTGCCCTTGTAGGTGAAATTGTGGCCCCTGCCTACAATTTTATCCTCAAAAACAACAACGGCCCCTATTGGGACCTCGTCTATTGCTTTTGCAAGTTTGGCCTCATAGAGGGCCTCATTCATAAAAAATTTATCTTTTTCATTAAATATATCTTGCATATAAAATTTCCTTTGGTGTACCGAAGAGGATTCGAACCTCCGACACCTGCCTTAGGAGGGCAGTGCTCTATCCAGCTGAGCTACCGGTACATAAAAAGCAAAATAAATTTGCTTTTATCTTGCTATCAGTGTTTTTAGTAGAAAATCTGAGCTATCTTTGATAGTTCTGATTATTCTTGAGAAAAGTGTCGCCCTATCTAAAGCTTTTTTAGAATAAAGACCAACTTTTTCATGTTCATCTTTGTATGATACCTCGACTTCACCTAGGTCTTCACCTTCTTTAATAGGTGCCTTGATACCGTCTTTTATATTATACACCACTTTTGGATTTTCGCCTTCTTTTACTATCATTTTTATATCTTCTTTAGGAAAAAGCTCTATATATCCTTGTTTTACGGTCGGATCTTTTTTTGTAGTTGCTGCTACATTTGTATCAAGAACTGTCCTTTGTGAATAATATTTGCTTACATAATAGATTAAATCACTCATTACAAGGTTACGTGTATCTTTTTGATCTGCTCCCATAACTACACCGATAGTCCTGAAGGTATCTTTGCTATCAAGCTTGCTCATATCACAAGTTGTAACTAAGCAGAAGCCAGCCGCATCTGTTGTTCCTGTCTTTAAACCATCGACCCCTTCGATTTCATCCATTAAAGGAATGGTTGATTTTTTATCTATGTCCTTGGCAGGATTTTTTATCTCTCTGATAGCTGTATAGTCAAGGATTTGTGGGTAAGTTTTGATTATATGAGCACTTAACTTAAATAAATCCCTTGCAGATGATGAATTTTGAAGACCATCTTCTGTTTCTATACCGCTAGCATTGTAGTATACTTGGCTTTCAAGGCCTAACTCTTTGGCCTTTTCATTCATTTTTCTAGCAAAGGCTGCCTCTGATACTTCTAGGGTATTAGCAAGAAGATAGGCACAGTCATTTCCACTTACGGCTATAAGACCTTCTATTAATTCTTTGACAGTATAGGTCATACCATCTTTTACACCTAGAGCTGAATATTCCCAGCTAGTTAGCTTTTCGCTTTCGCTATCTGCTACAACCTTTGTATCTAGGCTAATTTTTCCTTCATCTATGGCTTCTTCTACTAATAAAAAAGTCATAAGTTTGCTAAGAGATGCCATTGGCATTGACTCATCAGCATTTTTTTCATAATAGACGTCGCCTGTTTCCTGATTGGCAATTAGATAGGCTTTTACATTATCATCTAGCCCTACTATCTTATTTTGGCTAGCAGCCATGCTTGTTGGCATTAAACCTATAAATATTGCCGCAATTAGGCTTAGTATTTTTAATTTACTCTTCACTACTCCTCCTAGTTTAGAAAAGATTCTAACTTTTTATAATTATCCCTCAAAAGTTTAAGAGTTTTTACATCTATTGCCCTATCATAGCTAAATCCCAAGACATCTGCCTCTTGCATACCGATTTTTCTAAACAATATACAGGCCTTAAAGAGGGAATTGTAGATATTTAATGGATTGATGTCGTGGAAGGTATCTTCCAAGTCATCCTTATATTCTTTAACTAAGGTATGGGTAAATTCTCTGCCATCTTTTCCTATATCACGTTTGCCATTAAATTTGTTTATGACATGAATCCTAAGCATATTTATTAGCTCATTTCTTAGCTCATTCATCTTTATTGATGCAGCTAGATAATTGTTTTCTTTAAGATAAAGGGATACTTCTATTGCGTAGGCAAAAAAGTTTTTGACTGTCTTTTCAAATTCATATTCTTTTATCGAGCTTAAACTATAGTCATCATTGGCAGCTAGCCTTTCGCTTCCTGGTTTGTTATATAAAAATTCTATATCATTTGGAAGGGTTTTTATAAAGGATTCTGCTATATCGCTTGATATAATTGATTCTGATATCTTGATATCATCTTCTTTGTATAAGTCTATAGTTGTATAGGTAAACTTATTTTTGTCGATTTCTGCTATATCTTTGCTTCTTTTGCTAAAGATCATATCTTCAAATAGACTTTCAAATTCCTCTTCAAGTTTGCCTATTATTACATTGTTAACTACAGTATAAATGTGATAAAATTCATCATTGTTATATCTTTTGACATAAAAAATAGATTCTATCGACTCATTTTTATTGGCATAATCTTTTATTCTTTGTGAAATATCATTTCTCATCTTCACACCAACTTTCTATAAAGCGTTTTAATAACCTTGCAGTAAGTCCCCATATGACAGGCTCTGTGTCATAAAAGGAAAGCTCACTTACACCTGCCACAAATTTATAGTCTATACCATTTGGTATTTTCTCAAAGGGAAAGCCTTGTGGAAAATTTAATCTATATGGACAAACATAGGTTACAGGCGGGTTGGATTTTAGAAAATCAATATCAACTGTAAATATCGTTTCTACTTCTTTATTATACTTTATTTCATCGAAATTTTTATTAATTCTTCCATAAAAACTCTTGATATAACTATTGGAAGATGTTAGAATTGTCGATGAATATCCCAAATACTCAATATCATCCTCATCTAAGAGGAGTTCTTCCATAGTCTCTCTTATGGCTGCATCCTTAAAATTTTCACCTTCTTCAAGACCACCACCCGGAAATGATACCTCGCCAGGCTGTCTAACTAGTTTGCTTCTTTTTTCAAATAGTATATGGTCTTTGCCATTTACTTCTATTATAGGAATGAAGACTGCATAAAAAGATAATTTTTCATAAAAGTCATCATCTACTTTTAAATATTTCATATAAACCTCTAATAAAATCATATATAAATTGAGTGATAAAGTCAAGTTTAATAGTATAATAAATTGTCATGAAAGGAGATTTTATGTTTAAAGAATTTAAAGAATTTATATCACGTGGAAATGTGATTGATATGGCTATAGGTATCATCATGGGTTCTGCCTTTACAGCTATTGTAAAGAGTATGGTTGATGACTTACTAATGCCAATTATAGCCGGCCTAACTGCTGGTGTTAATTATGAAGATCTTGTAATAAATATTGGTGGGGCTAGCCTTAAAATCGGCAACTTTATAAATGCTATTATTTCATTTTTAATCATTGCCTTTGTAATGTTCTTGATAGTTAAAGCCATAAATTCTCTACACAAAAAAGAAGAGAAAGAAGTGACTACAAAAGATTGTCCTTACTGCCAAAGTGAAATTGATATCAAGGCTAGTAGATGTCCACACTGTACATCTAAGCTTGAAAACTATTCAAACGAATTAGAATAATTTAAAAGTCCCGATCTTAGTTTTCTAAGTCGGGACTTTTTCTATCTTTTCTTCTCTTTTACATAGTCACAGGCTGAGCATTTTATCTCGTCTGTCTTTCTATTTTTCTTATGGATTAGGAGATTGCCGCATTCTGGGCATTTTTCACCTGTTGGTGGATCCCATAGGGCGTAGTCACAATCTGGGAAATTATTGCAACCATAAAATCTCTTACCCCTCTTTGATACCTTCTCTATTATCTCTCCATCCTTACATTTTGGACATTTGACTCCAGTTGTTTTTATTATTGACTTGGTAAAGTCACAATCTGGAAAACCAGTGCATCCAATAAATTTACCATTGCGTCCGTGCTTTATGGCCAAAGGCTTGCCGCATTTTGGACATTTTTCATCAAGGACCTTATCTTTTACCTTATAATCTGTAGTGTCTTTCTTGACATTTTCCATATCCTTGCTGAAATCCTTATAAAAAGCTCCTAGGACATCCTTCCAGAAAACTTCATTTTCTGCTATCTTATCCAATTGACTTTCCATTTCAGCTGTAAATTCTACATTTATTACATCGTCAAAATTTTCTTGGAGGAAGTCATTTACAGTTTTTCCTAACTTTGTAGGATATATTGACCTACCATCTAGCTCGACGTAATTTCTTGACATAATTTGGTTGATTGTTGCTGAATAGGTTGATGGCCTACCGATTCCAAATTCTTCTAGGGTCTTTACTAACGATGCTTCTGTATATCTTGCAGGTGGATTTGTAAAGTGCTGGTCTTTTTCAATCTTTGTAGCACTTATGACATCCCTTTCATTTAAGTCTGGCAAAATGTTTTCATTATCAAGATTTCCTGACAATTTATTAAAACCGTCAAAGATTGTAATTTTACCATTTGATCTGAAGATTAAACCATTATTATCAAAGCTAATTTGTGTTGATAGATATTCGTAATCTGCCATCTGGCTTGCTACTACCCTGTTCCAAATTAGCTTGTAGAGCTTGTATTGTTGGTCTGACAGATATGCTTTTAGGCTTATTGGGTCCCTGTAGATAGACGTTGGTCTTATAGCCTCGTGGGCATCTTGGCTTCCCTTTTTCTTTGCTCCATAGGTCTTACCCTTAGAGGCATACTTTTCTCCATACTTTTCCTTGATATATTTGAGGGATTCGCCTACTATCTCGCTTGAAATCCTTGTGGCATCTGTTCTCATGTAGGAGATTAGACCTACAGTTCCCTCATGTCCAATGTCTATACCCTCGTAGAGCTGTTGAGCTAATTGCATGGTAAATTTGGTTGAAAAACCAAGCTTATTGGATGCATCTTGTTGGAGGGTTGAGGTTGTGTATGGGGCCTGAGCCTTACGTCTTTTCTTTGTTTTTGTTACATTAATAACTTCAAATCTATCCTTGTCAATCTTATTTAAGACCTTATCAGCTCCGGATTCGTTTGACACCTTCATTTTTTTACTCTTTGATCCATAAAACTCAGATTCAAAGTCTATATTTTCATATTTATGTTTAGCCTTGATGGTCCAATATTCTTCTGGGATAAATTTATCTATCTCATCTTGCCTATCTACTACTAGCTTTAGGGCAATGGATTGAACACGACCTGCTGATAGGCCTGCCTTGACTCTCTTCCAAAGGATTGGACTTATTTCATAACCTACTATCCTATCCATGACCCTTCTTGCCTGTTGGGCATCTACAAGGTTCTTGTCGATTTTCCTTGGGTTTTTGATAGCATTTAGGACGTTATTTTTAGTTATTTCATGAAATTCTACCCTATTTTTCGCCTCTGGATCTAGACCTAAAAGAAATTGCAAGTGCCAGCTTATGGCCTCGCCTTCCCTATCAGGGTCTGTCGCCAGATAAATATTATCAGCATTATCAGCTTCTTTTTTTAATTCATTAATAGTTTTCGCCCTGCCCCTTACTTTTATGTATTCAGGTTCAAAGTTATTTTCTATATCAACTCCAAATTTAGACTTAGGCAAATCTCTTAGGTGGCCTACTGTGGCCTTTACCTTATAATTTCTGCCTAGCATTTTTGAAATTGACCTAGCCTTGGTTGGCGACTCAACTATTACTAGATTTTTTGCCAAATTCTCACTCCTTTATGGTAAATTCGTTATTTCCAATATTTTCGATTATATCTTTAAGCTCCAAACTCGTAAGCAAAAAGTTTATTACATCTATTTCTAAATCCAAATTTAATGATAGGTCATCTGGATTTGAGTTTGGGTTATTCTCAATATATCTTACTACAGCCTCTTCATCCTTATCAAGGGCAGAATAATCTATTTGTCTTTTTGTGGCCTTCCTATCTAAAAGATAATCAAGCTCTTCAAGGATATCATCGGCATTTGTTATAAGTTTTGATCCTTCCTGTATTAGCATATTTGTGCCCTTTGAATAAATGGAATTGATATTGCCAGGAACGGCAAAAACTTCCTTGCCTTGTTCTAGGGCACACCTAGTTGTAATCATTGTTCCTGACTTCTCCTTAGCTTCTATAACAACAGTTGCCAGAGAAATCCCTGATATTATCCTATTTCTCCTCGGAAAATTGTAGGCTAAAGGCTGAGTTCCTAGGGGAAATTCTGAAAGAATTAAGCCTTCTTCAGCAATTTTTTCGTACAAAAACTTATTGGCCTTGGGGTAAATCTCATCAATCCCACAGCCAATCACCCCGATTGTCCTGCCTCCCACATCAAGTGTTGCCTTATGGCACATGGCATCTATCCCATAAGCAAGGCCTGATACTGTGGTTAATCCTGCTGCTGACACCTGACTAGCTAGGTTTTTGCAGGCCCACTTGCCATAGTCCGTACACTTTCTAGCCCCAACAAAGGCAATAGACTTACTATCATTTTCCTGATCAAGCCTTCCCTTATAATAAAGGATGGCTGGTCGATCGTCTATATATCTGAGGTTTTCTGGATAGTCATCATCAAGGATTGTAACATAATTTATTCCAAGCCTCTGGATTCTTTCATAATATTTTTCAAAGGCCGCGAGGTTTTTGGAGTCAAAAATCTTTTCATAAAGCTTATCGGATAAATTAGAAAAATATGGCCTATCCTTTTCGAAAAAATCCTCAAGTAGATTTTCCTCATATAAATCAAGGATGGTCATATTATTTATGTATATAAAATTTAAATATAATAAAATTTCTCTCTTATCAAAACGCATTTTCTATATAATTTATCTTTCTTGTATCAAGGTAAACTTCGCACACATCATAGCGACTGATAAAGTCAAACATCTTATTTTCCGCTAAAAAGGCCTGGCTTGCCTTGATAATTCTCTGTTGCTTATAAAAATCCACAGCCTCTGCTGCATAGGCGAAGTTATCACTCTTTCTAGTCTTAACCTCAACAAAGGAAAGGGTTTGGTCCTTGAAGGCAATTATATCAATTTCCCCAAAGGTCTTGGAAAAATTCCTAGCAAGGATCCTATAGCCATTTTCTAGCAAATATTTTTCAGTGAGATTTTCTCCAAAATCTCCAATATTTCTCTTAAGTGTCATATGAAAGATAACTGCCTTTCGTGAAATTTCCTTAGGAAGGTCTGCCTGTGGATGGGTGTTTCTCCAAGCCTTTCTAGGCCTTCATAGTGGGCCTTTGTTCCGTAGCCAAAATTTGTCTCAAAATGGTAGCCCGGATAAATTTTTGCAAAATTAATCATGATATCATCCCTTCTTATCTTGGCTAAAATTGAGGCACAGGAGATGGCATATTCGTTTAGATCTCCCTTTACAATGTTTAATTGGGGAATAGGGGTATTAATCCTTTCAGCATCGATTAAGACTATATCTGGGACAATTTCAAGGCCATTTAGAGCATCTTCCATGGCCCTATGGGTCGCTCGTTTTATATTTAGCTGGTCAATCTTATGATTATTGGCATAGCCGTAGGAATATGCTAGACAGTCTTTGAGGATTTTCTCCTTTAAATCTAGCATTTTCTTGCGGCTTAATTTTTTAGAATCGGTGACCCCCTCTATGTGGGAATCCTTTTTCATAATCACAGCACAGGTTACAACTGGACCTGCCAAGGGTCCCCTGCCCACCTCATCTATGCCTGCCAGGTAGTCATATTTTTCATATATTTCTTTTTTTATTTGGTCGTTATAGTCTGAATATTTCATATCTTTTCAAGTGTAATTCTTCCAAGCTTGCCAGTTCTAAAATCATTTAGGATAATTGTCGCAGTCCTTGTATAGTCGAAATCTCCACCGGCTATGAGGGCTCTACGCTTTTTGGCAATTGCTTCATATATTTCAATGGCCTTAGCCTTTGGATCTATCCCATATCTTTCTACAAGATTTTCTGGATATAGGTCCTTCATCTCATCTAGGAAATATAGGGTCAAGTCTTCGATATTTAGGATTTCATCCTTAATAGCATTAGTAAAAGATAAGTGAAGGCCTGTCCTATCGTCAAATTTTGGCCACAAAACCCCAGGAGTATCTAAAAGCTGGATATTAGCATCAGTCCTTATCCATTGCTTAGTTTGAGTAACACCTGGACGGTTGCCAACCCTTGCCCCCTTTTTCCTTGATACATTATTTATAAAGGTAGACTTGCCAGAATTAGGAATTCCTACAATCATCATCCTAATTAGGGGGTTGTCAATGTTTTTTTCCTTATGCTTGTCAAACTTATCCTTCAAGACTACTCTTGCATGGTCATAAATTCTCTTAGTATTGATTTTCTCCTTAGAATTAAGCAAGATAGCCTCAATCCCCTGGTCATGAAAATGCCTAATCCACTTTTGATTTTCAACAGGGTCTGCCAAATCAGCCTTATTCATTACCATAAGTCTAGGCTTGAGTGCAAGTATATCATCAAGCATAGGATTTCTAGATGATTCAGGAATCCTCGCATCAATTATTTCAAGAACTATATCGACAAGCTTCAGATTTTTCTCTATTTCTTCCTTGGTCTTTTTCATATGACCAGGAAACCAATTTATATTAAGTGCCATATCTATCTCCTAACTACTACCTTCTATTATACATAAGTATTGTAAAATTGCATTTTATCTATTTATAAGTCTATAAATATTATATCAAAAATAGGAAAATAAAAAAATACCACAGTTTTAAAGTAAAATCCTACCTTAACTGTGGTAATTTCTTATATTTTATTTACAGACCTTTCTATAGTTTTTTTATCCTTAATTTCAATAATCTTATCGTAATACTTGCTATAGTCAATATCTCTCCTATGAGATATTGAAATTAAAGTCTTATCTAACCTTGCAAAAATTTCTTCAATCTCACTTGCCATTTTTAGGTCAAGGGCAGATGTTGCTTCATCTATCAAGATAATTGGGCTGTCCTTATAAAGAGCCCTAGCTATTTCAATTCTTTGCATCTCCCCTCCTGAGAGGTTAGATCCTGCATCTTTTATAATTGTCATATAGCCTTTTTCAAGATTATTTATAAGAGGCTCAAGTCCTGACTTCTTGATGGCTTGATCAAGCTTTTCGTGATCAATCTCATCTTCATTTTCAAAAAGAACAATATTGGCTAGGATAGTATCCCTAAATATCATCGGTTTTTGAGCCACAATGGAGATTTTCTCGTATATTTCCTCACGACTTAGGTTCATTATATTCTTATCCATAATGAAAATATCTCCAGAATTTTGGCTAAGTTCTTTGGTAATAAGTTTAAAAATTGTAGACTTACCCTACAATGTCAAGCAATTGTTACATAAAATTAGACGATATTTCTATCGCCTAATTTATATACAAAACTTTTATTTTAACTTTTTTATACGTTCACTTTCTGTTAGAATCCTCATTTGTTCAATAGCAATTGCATTTAATTTTTCTATCCTTTCAGTTGCATCCATTCCCTCATTTATAAAAACAGCATTTAAGTTCTCAAGATTTGATAAACACACTAATTGTGATATATCAGCATAGTCTCTCATATTTCCTTTTAACTCCGGATTACTTTCACGCCATTCTTTTGCTGTCATTCCAAACAAAGCTACATTTAATATATCTGCTTCACTTGCATAGATATAGTTTATTCTTTCCTTTGATAATTTTTCAGGGACAAGATTATTCTTAATTGCATCTGTATGAATTTTGTAATTTATCTTAGCTAAATTCCTCTTGATATCCCAACCTAATTGTTTTTGTTCTTCTTCTTTTAAGCGCTCAAACTCTTTAATAAGATAGAGCTTAAAATAAGGTGATACCCACGACGCAAATTCAAAAGCTATGTCTTTATGTGCATATGTTCCACCATATCTTCCTGCTTTGGCAATAATTCCGATAGAATTCGTCTTATTGACCCATTGTTTAACCGATAAAATAAAACGATTAAAACCTGCTTCATTTTTAATTCCCTCGAATTCGGTGGAATTAAAATTCGCATTATACATTTCTTCCCATATTCCTAAAAATTCAATTGTATTTTTATTCCTTAGCCATTTTTCTATCAGTGCCACACCATTTTCAACATTTCTAACCATGTCGGTTAAAGAAATATAATCTCTATTATCTATGGCAATAATGCTAATTTCTGATCCTTCCACATTTATTTTAGACACAAAAATCACCTCACAATATCTCATTTTAACTATAATTATATCATTTTTTTGTTTGTTCCTAAATATTTACCCTATCAACTCATAGTAAACAGTACTATTTATTTCCGCAAATTTTCTCGTCATTATTTACATTTTGGCGTATTAAAATTAAAGTTGGCGAGATTATGAGTTACTTTTAATACTATCCATCTATATTTCTACAATTTCTATTTCTCCACTTCTTGATACAATTATCTTATCAATTTTATTGTCTAAATAAGCCTTCAATAAACTTTCTTCGTCTAAGACTGTAATATCCGTTTCTTTCCTTGGATCAATCTTCTCTGACTTCAATTCTTCCAATTTACTCTCCAATAATATCTTTTTATCTTGTATAAGAGATTTTTCCTTTAGATACGCCTCTTTTGAAATAATTTTCTTTTTGTAGTTTTCATAGATGATTTGTAAATTGCTGTTTAATATGGATATTTCCTTTAGATTCTCTTCTTTTACATTCTTGTGTTCTATAACTTTCTCTTCATTTAATGTATTTTGAATCTTAAAATCTTTTAATTTTGGTTTTATAAGTTCAATAATATCTTTCTCTTTGATATTGTTTGGTGTTTTCTCAGCTTTACATAAATTACAATAATAACTTTTATACTTGTATATTTTATCTGAATTCTTCTTTTGTCTACTGTCACATCGTAAACTCATATGTCTACCACATTCTTTACAAAAAATCTTATCAGAAAAAATAGAACGATTTTTGTTTCCTGTATATCCCCCAAAACTTCGTTTTTCTTTTATTTTCTTAACCTTATCAAACACTTCTCTGGAAATAATAGCTTCATGGGTATTTGGAAGTATTTTCCACTCCTCTTCAGGAAGTAAAATTCTTTTTCTTCCACCTATTTTTGTTTCTTTGAATTTATTATATACATAATCTCCTGTATATAGTTCGTTCCTTGTAATCTGTGAGATAGCTGCGTTTGTCCAAACTCTTTTCTTTACCTCACTTCCAGTAATTAAATTTCCAGTATAATCAGAAAGTTTCAGTTCTTCTTTTCGTTCAGAGCGTGTAATATAACCTTTTTCATTAAATATATTAGCCACTTGAATACACGAATATCCTTTTAGCAATAAATCAAAAGCTTCTTTAACTATAAAAGCTGTTTTTTCATCAATGATGATACTATGTTTATCTATAGGATCTTTAATATATCCAAAAGGTGCTGCCCAATTTATATTTTTCCCCTGCGATTTAATTTGCCTAATAGAACTTCTTACCTTTTCAGATAATTCCTTACTGAACAAATCATAATACAATGTCTTAAACTGTGTATCTGTATCTAAGCCATTACCTTGTTCTTTTAAAGAATCATAGTTGTCATTAATAGCAATAAATCGTATTTTTAGAAATGGTAATATATTGCTTAAGTAATCCCCAAGTAAAATATAATCTCTTGAAAACCTAGACATATCTTTTACAATTATAGTTCCTACTTTACCACTCTTTATATCCTCAATAAGCCTTAAAAAGGAAGGTCTATTTGTATTAGTAGCAGAATATCCATCATCTACATATTCTTCTATTTCACAACTTTTTAAAGATGTTTCATTTTCAATGTAGCTTTTTATATAATCTCTTTGATTTGCTATACTTTCACTTTCATCTACTTTGTGATAATCTTCTTCAGAAAGTCTTAAATATATAGCTATCTTATTCATGCTCTACCTCCAACTGCTTTCCCACATCTTTATCAAGTTTAAACTTAAAATATATGGTAACCTGCTTATACTCTGATATTTCTATATGGCTAATTAATGTATCGACCAATTCTTTATCAACTTCTATGCTTTTAGCATCCAAGCAGCAAAATAGTACATCTATAAATTCTATAATTTCTCTTTTTTTCTTTTTTATATTTCTTATTCTTTCATCAAAAACTTTTAATTCATTTTTCAAGGTTTTTATTTGATTATTTATTTTTTTACTTTCTATTTTAAAATCACTTAAAAGAACATCTCCTTTAACATAGTTTTCATATTGTTCTTGTAGATTGATACTAAGAGAAGCAATCTTTTTATTATTTACATCTGTTTTTAGAGAAACTTGATTTATCTTTTCAGTACTTATATTTTCTAAATATATTTTTAGTCGTAATCTTTTATCCTTTTTATAAAAGCTTGAAACCAGTCTTTTTAAGGTATCTACTAAAATTTTATCTAGGTCTGTTTCGTATATTCTTACATGAGATTTTTCTAAGTTTAATCTATCTCCACCTTTACAATAATAACAATAGCAAATCTCATCATGATATTTCAGTCCTCGTGGTCCATATTGTTTTTTCAAATATCTGCCACAAACACTGCACTGTATGAGGTCGTCATACTTTCCTTCTTTTTTATGATCTCTTTGAATTTTTACTCCAACATTTTCTTTTCCGTCTTTTATTATGTTTTTCAGTGAATGGTAAGGTAGATAGTTTTGTTTTTTCTCCTTTATCTCTCTGATATTTTCAAATGTAGTTTTGTCTATTAAACCTTCGTGGGTGTTCTCTGTTATAATCCACTCTTCTTTATCACGAAACTTACTTTTCCTACTTGGATCATGTCTATTTGAGTATACTCTTTGAATCAAATTCCCAATATATACTTCATCAGAAAGCATTTTTGATATATAAGAAATATCCCATTGTTTTGTATCTTCTTTATCCTTAAAAATTTTACCTGTTCTTTTATATTCATCAGGTGTCGTATATGTTTTAGTCAATTCTCTTGCTATTTGCATATTGGATTTACCTTGACTTGCCATATAAAAGATAAGTCTTACTACATCTGCTGCCTTTTCGTCCATCACCAGAACTCTTTTTCCATCAATTTTATCAACCTTATAGCCATACGGAGCCATCGCTCCTATAAAAGACCCTTGTTTCATTTTTATTTCTTTAGATGCTTTTATTTTCTTTGAAATATCTTTTGCGTATAAATCATTGAAGATATTTTTTATTGCTATTTCATAACTCTGATCTGATTTTATACCGTCTTTAGTATCAAGATTATCATTTACGGAAATAAATCGAACTCCCAAAAATGGAAATACTTTTTCGATATAGTTTGCGATTTCTAAATACTCTCTACCAAACCTTGACATATCTTTTACTATGATACAATTTATCCTACCTGTTCGGATATCTTCCATCATTTCAATAAATGCAGGTCTTTTAAAATTTGTTCCAGAATACTCATAGTCCTTGTATACTCTTAAAATCTTTATATCTTTTTCTTTTGCAGCATTTATACAGAGTTCTTCCTGCATTTCAAGTGAATTACTTTTATCCCTGTAAGCTTCCTTTCTTTCCTGTGATAATCTAGCATAAATACCGGCAATGTATATTTTTTCAATCACTTTTCCAACTTCTGTTCCTGATTGTGATATATGCCTATTTTTTGTTCTAGCCACAGCATACCTCACTTTCAGCGCTTACAAGACTTTTATTCATAACAGTGGGTATAGTTTTTGACTTCCTGCTTTTATCGATACTTTTCTTTTTTATAGTGTTGGCTTTAATGTCAGACTTATCCATTTTTGTCATTTCTTCAAGTAAAGACAATTCTTCAGTATGATTAAACCTAACATCTATCGTCTTATCTTCAGAAATAAAAATTTTATCAATAAGCATCACAACAGACAATCTATCTATTTCAGATAAATTTTTATACTTGTTAATGTCGATGATCCAACTCTTATTTTTATCAATCTTCTCCTTAGTATCTTCCTGTTTTTTTAATCTATACTCGATACTTTCATCTAATTTAGTCAATTTCTCTGTATAGTTTTTTCTAAAAAGTTGATATTCTTCTTTACTAATAACATCTTCTTTTAGGTCAAGGTATAGAGAAGATAAGAGTTCTTCTGTCATCGCTTTTTCTCGTTTTAGTATAGGAATTTGATTGTCTTTCAAATTTTTATTTATATCTATACGCTGAACTTTAGAATATAGATTTTCATTAAATTCAATGTAGGACTTCATTATTTTAGATACTGCTTTTATCAAGGTTTCTTCTTTTATGCTGTGTCTTGTGCAAGATTTTTCCTTGTTGTACTTTGAACAGATATAGAATATCTCTTCTCTTTTTTTATACTTTACAGTCCTTCTAATCAAAGAACTTCCACATTCTTTACAAAAAAGCATTCCTGTAAAAATATCAATTTTGTCCTTTCCACGAGAATTATTCAAATCTCTTTTTAACATAGTATTTGCAATAGTAAAAACTTCTTTACTTATAATTGCTTCATGGGTATTTTCTACTCTTATCCATTCTTCTTTCTCTTTTTCTATCTGCTTTTTATTTTTGTAACTTAAAGTAACACTCTTTCCTTGTAAGGTATTTCCAATATATACTTCATTTTCTATAATTCTATTTACTGTCTTTGCTGACCAGGTTCCACCTTTTGTGTTTTGAAATCCATTACACTTAAATCCTTGACTTTCTTTATATTTTCTTGGAGTTAAAACTCCTAAATGATTTAGTTCATCTGCAATTGCCTTTGAGGAATATCCCAAGAGTTTCATATCAAATATATTTTTGATAATATCTGATATCTCTTTATCAATCACTAACTTGTTTTTATTCTCCTCAGACTTTTTATATCCATAAGGTGCAAAAGCACTGATAAAGTCTCCTTTTTCTCTTTTTATCTTTTGAGAGCTTTTTACCTTATTGGAAATATCTCGGCAATAACTGTCATTGATGAAGTTTTTTATAGGAAGTATAAGGTGTGTATCGTTTATATCTGCACTTTTACTATCGTAATTGTCATTTACTGATATAAATCTTATACCGTTTTCCGGAAATATTCTTTGAATATATTTTCCAGCTTCTATATAATCTCTTCCGAATCTTGATAAGTCCTTTACAATAATTGTATTGAACTTTCTATCATAGGCAGCCTTTATCATTTCTTTAAAATTGGGACGATCAAAATTTGCACCTGAATACCCATCATCCACATACTCTTTGACAATTGTAATTTGATTTTTTCTTGCATAAGAGTTTATAATTTCTCTTTGATTGGATATAGAGTTACTTTCTGTTTTTTCGCCATCTTCTTTTGATAATCTTAAATACATAACTGCCAAATTTTCTTTTGCTAAATTGTTTTTAAACATAAAAAAGCCTCCTTTAATTCAATTTACATACAATAAATCGAACCAAGGCTAGGCTTCCACAAAAATATTATAACGCTCCTTATATTTTCTGTCAGCCCCTAATAGACAGAAAATTTTTCTTTGATGTATTCCTCTACTAAATTTTCTAAGCTAAATCCATTTTCATTAAATTTAACTTCTATATTCCAACCATCAATTTGATTTATCATCTGTTTATCTTTTTTATCTGTTTTCATTTCTGTATTTATATTATGTTCATCACACATAATATCTTCTCCTTATCTTCAATATTTTTAAGTTTTTTGACATTAACAGGCGTGTAGGCCACGACATTGGAATTTCACCACCGCCCCTTTTCAAGATGAGCCGGCAACAACTGTAGAAGTATCATTATCCCCATTTGCTTCAATGCATCAGTTTCCTAGGCTGAATATATAATTTCTTTTTGTCGCTCGTTTTCTTTTATCCTTCTTTTAACTAGAGTATTTATTTAAGCCGAAATCCTTATCAGCAGAAAAGTCTTGGCGAAGAAATTATAAAGCTCCACAAATGGTTAATGTCCTGTCTTGGTCTATTCAGTTGTCAAGGTTCAAATCTATATATAACGAGGTATAAAAGTCCCTCTATATATAAGCCTTACTTTCAGGACAACTTTTAACACTTTTTTGAATATTTTTTTGAAAAATTTTAAAAAAATAGAGGACAGAGATATTTTTCTCTGTCCCCTACTTGATTTACCTATCCAAAAGTTTTCTCAGTTTCTCTAAAATCTTATTTCTTAATCTACTAATTTTCATTGGATTTGTGTTTCTTTGTTTTGCAACTTCTATGAGAGTTTTATCATCAAAATATAGTAATTTGATTAGGTTTCTTTCTTCCTCATTTAAATTGTTTAATGCACAATGCAGATCTTCTATTAGCATTTTAGTTTCAATAATCTTTTCAACATCAATACTCTTATCCGCAATATCTACAACACTTGTATTAAAATCTCCAAAATGAAATACACCGTGCTTTATATCCAGTCGCTTCAAATGAGCTTCATGATTAATCTCTTTTTTATATGCTCTATACACTTCATCAGGTACATATATTTTTTTACCCTTAACATAAATGTATTTTTCTTTATAATTATCTGACATCCTTTGGTCCTCCTTTTTTTACTCGTTTTTCGATTTTTGAGCATAAAAAAGGAGGACTACGGCATTTAGGCATGTCGAGTCCTCTGAAAAATAGGAGTTTTAAAACTAAAAACTGTTTTCTGTTAAACCTAAAAAGTTAACATAAACATGATATTAAAATAGATAGGTATTCTTATCGTGGTTTTATTTATAGTTTTATTCATTGATATATCTACCTCCATCACATTTATATATATCACTAAAAGTAGATATATTTGCATTAATTCTGCTTCATATCTAAAAATTCTATAGAAAGTGTTAATAGCTCTAGATTCTCATAAAATTTATTTCCTTCCAAGCATATGAACTTATCCAAGTTTTTCTTGTTAAAATAATCTATAAACCTTAGTTTTATTTGTTTATTCAATTTTGATTAGCTTCAGATTCAACTAAAAATATGGCATATATAAACCTAAATTCATGACATTTGAACATCTTATCTATAATTTTTTTCTAATGTTTGTATTAAAAACTCTATCTACCTCATTCAATGTCAATTCTAGAAAATTTATAAGACTAAATCTTTCAAAAATCAATTCAGATAAAATATAATTCTTATTTTTTAATAGTTATACAAGCATCCTGTGCTTATTCCTGCTTGTTTATATGTCTGTCTTTGTTGTCTATGCAAAATCTTTAGAA
Source organism: Anaerococcus sp. NML200574 (assembly GCF_026131665.1). Lineage (NCBI taxonomy): Bacteria > Bacillati > Bacillota > Tissierellia > Tissierellales > Peptoniphilaceae > Anaerococcus > Anaerococcus sp. NML200574. The sequence continues at coordinate 47,277 of NZ_JAMXSM010000012.1, forward strand.
ATAAATATTTCATTAAAATAAGTAGGTATTATTATCTTATTTATATTTAGATTTATTTCCATTGAAATATCTACCTCCATTGAACCTATATATCTCTCTAAAATTAGATATGGCTACATTCATTTTGCTTAATATCTAAAAATTCTATTGAAAGTATTAATAACTCTAGATTCTCATTCAATTTCAATCCTAAGAAATTTATAAGATTAAATTTTTACATATGAGTCTAACAAAGTTCTAACATACTTATATATTATAACCTTTCTATCTTTACGCTAATCAAGAATACAAGATACACAAAATATTACAAAGTAAGATATGAATATTTATTTTTAACTTCAAACTTCAATGTCATAATTCAGCTTGTTTGAAGCCTTAAAAAGAAATTCACTTGGATTAAATAAATCCCAAATTACTCCTTCACAATTCTTTTTATATTTACCTTTTTTTATTAAATTTATAACATTGACGATTGTTATGGCAGTTAACTCATTCCAATCACAACTATAATTAAATATAATAGATTTAGATTTTTTCTTTATTTTAATTTCACAATAATAAATAGTGTACTTTTCCTTTTCTGATTTAAATCTTTTTTCATAGACCTTTTTGATTTCTTCTATTTTAGATAATTCACATCCATTTTCACTTTCATTTCCTAAAGCATTTAATAAAGTAATTAGCATCTTTTCATCCTTAAAAGTATTATAGAAAAAACATTGTTTAATATTCATATTTTTAACAACATCAAAAATACTATTACTTATTGTAGGCACACATAAAACCTTTCCTATGGGTTCTGGCAATTCTTTATTTATTTCAAATTTTGATAAATTATCAATTTTTTTATAATTAATATATGATAAAGAGTAACTATTATTTTTTTTTGAGCTTTCTAATAATTCTCTAATGGAAGAATGAGACATTGAGCCATTTCCAAAAAAATAAATGGATACTTTATCTGGGTTATACTTTTCATAAATGTATTTAAGAACCATCTCCGTTAATCCAGGGTTACATCCACTAGAATGGATTAATAAATTTGAATTAGAATTTATTGAGTTGTTATTTATAATCTTTTTTATTCCTTTTGATGATGAGGGATCTATATAGTGCGTATTTTTTAAATTACATTGCTCAATCAAATTGTTGTCCGCAATTCCTGTACAATTGACTACAACATCATTATTCATAACAATTTCATTTATTAAATTAATATTCGTGAAATCATAGGTAAACTTATTTATATCTTTATTATTTGTAAAATATTTTAGACAATCACTTGTTCTTCTAAATCCAATTGATAAAACAATGTCCTTACATAAAAGTATTTTCTCACATACAAGAGATCCAATAGTCCCATTCCCACCTAGAACTACAACTCTATATGGCTTAAATTCATTATTATAATGCATTATAATATTCCTCGTTCAGCTATCTCTTTAGCGTGAATCTCTGTAGTATCAAATACTGGAATATTAATATCTGTTTTTTTTATTAATAGACCTATTTCTGTACAGCCTAAAATCACTCCTGTGTTTAAATCACAATATTTCATAATTATATCTAAATACCTTTTTTTTGATTCTTCATTTATTATACCCTTACATAATTCATCAAAAATAACAGCATCTATAATTTCTTGTTCTTTTTCATTAGGTATTATTATGTTAATACCATTCATTTCAAATCTTTTTTTATTGAAATCTTCATTCATAGTAAATTTCGTTCCTAAAAGTAAGGCTTTTCTTATGCCTTTTCTTTTAATTTCGTTCGAAGTTGAATCAACTATATGAACTATAGGTATATTAATTTTTTCCTCTATGAATGGAATACATTTATGCATGGTATTTGAACAAATTGCAATAAACTCAGCTTTTGAATTTTTTAGAATAGTAGCTGCTTCTAATAGTAGTTCATTAGAACGTTCCCATTCTCCTTTTTTTATAGTTGACTCAATCTCATTGAAATTTATGCTACACAATACACAATCTGCAGAATAGTGCTTTCCTTTTAGATATCTTATCCTTTCATTAATTAACCTATAATATTCTTTAGTGCTTTCCCAGCTCATTCCACCAATCAATCCAAATCTTTTCATTAAAAACCTCCTTCAAATATTATTATAATGTATCATGTACACTTAATTTATCTAAAACATTGCAAAACATCTAACCGGAAAGCCTGTAGCGCCTTTTTGTTTTGGAAAAAAGCTCATAATAATTGCTCCACAGGGTGGCACTTTGTCTAAATTAGCCATAACTTCAATCTGAAATAACTGTTTTTTTAAAACATAGCACTCTCCTTTAAAATATTTTTGGTCTTCTTTCTGTGGTGGATCTGTGTCTATAGTTTCATGACCTATGCAATTTATTTTCCTTTCCTCAATTAAAAATTTTAGTGCTTCTATATCCCATCCTGGGTATCTAGGATTTCCCATTTCGTCATAATTTAAAAATGCTTCATTTTCATTCCATCTTAAATACCAGTCAGATCGCATTGCAACAAAAGCACCTTCTGGAATTTTCCCATATTTTTCTTCATAATCCAAAATATCTTTTATATTTAGTGCATAGTCATTATTTAATCGTACTTGCTTACTACAATCAATTACACATAAAGGATTTAAACATCTTTTTAATTCTATTTTATCTAGCGTCATACCATCAGGATCTGCATGAGCTGGTACATCAATATGGGTGCCATATTGACCAGGGAAAGTATATTCATGTGCTTTTACTGGATACTCGTTAAAATCCAATATTACTTCTTTTTTTAAGGGTTTAAACCCTTTCCATCTAGGGCTATTTTCATCAAAACTGTGAGTTAAATCAACCCATTCTAATTTTTTTAGTTCTTCTATTAATTTACTTATCATTTTTACTAATACCTCCATTTTAGTATTTAATAAACTCTATAATAGTAAACCTATAATTATCAATATATTGTTAGTAAGTTAATTTTTAATAATTATTTGAGACTGTGTAAAATTTTGTGTATAGAGACCTCCTGATTAGGGTAAGAAAAAACTAATCAGGAGGATTTTTAATGCCAAGAAAAAGAACAGAAACAAAAAGAAGCAAAATAGCAAAAATGTTAATTG
>NZ_JAMXSM010000013.1:0-43527 GCF_026131665.1 Anaerococcus sp. NML200574
AGGTAGATGACAGTTTTTATGACGGATATTTTAACCCTAAAACCACCTCGTCATACTACTTCTTCATTATACAAAAATAGTGCAAGATAGAAATCACTTTCTTTCTTACACTATTTATGGTACTAAAAACCTTCCAATTTAATGGAAGGTTTTTTGAAGTGAGTACCCGGGTATTTTATTTTTGAGATACGGTCTAAGAGTGCACTCTTTATTGACCGCCTCTTAAGATTCTAATTGGTGATTAGTCTCTTTTGCTTGCTGCGTAAGCAACTGATGCTGCTGCAAGGATTCCAGCTACGCCAGCTACTCCAGCGATACCTGTTTTAGCGTTTGAGCCAGCTTTTTTAGATGGCATGTTAGATTTTTTGTCTTCTTTTTTGTCTTCTTTTTTGTCTTCTTTAACTTCTGGTTGAGCTTTTTCGTTTTCTTTGATTGTGTTTTCGATGTCTTCAGCGTTCTTGTTTAGTTCTTTTGTAAGAGCTTCAAGATCAGCGTCAGAAGCTTCATCAGCGTAAGCTGTAGCTATGAAAGCTGATTTAACACCAAGTGCTTTGTTAGCTTTTTCGATTGTAGCTTTAGCGTCTTTGATTTGTTTTTCAAGAACGTCTTTAACCTTAGCAACTGATTTTGGAGCTTGTTTTAGTAGGAATTCTGCAGATGAGATAGCTACTTCTGCTCTTGTTTTAGCTGCTTCAAGAGCTTTAACTAATTCAGCTCTATCTTTTTTAGCATCTTCTTTAACAGATGGTTTAACAACTATTTTGTCGTTTTCAACTACTACGATATCTTTAGCAGCATTAGCAGCACCCTTTAGCTTATCGAATTTCTTTTCATAGTTATCATTAGCTACTTTTTCATTATTTAGTGCAACACCATAAGCTGCGTAAGAGTTTGTTAGTTCTTCGTTAGCTTTGATTAGGTTAACAAGAGCTTGAGCTTTTGCAGAAAGTTTTGTTGTATCTTTCTTATCAAGTTTTCCTTCAGCTGCTTTCTTTACAGCTACACCAAGGTCTGCATTTGCTTTTTCTAATTCAGCATTTTTGTCTAAGAATGCTTTTAGAGCTGCTTCATAAGCATTATTTTTTTCAACTTTTTTAGCTTCTCCAGCTTTTAAATTTTTGTTTGCTTTATCTTCTTCATCTTTTGCTTTTTTAGCTTCTACAAGTGTTGCTGCTAGTTTATCAGCATCTTTCTTTAATCCTTCAGCTTTTGTTCTTAGAGATTCTACGTCGCCAGCTTCAGCTTCATTTTCTTCTTCTGGAGCATTTTTGTAAGCTTCTTCAGCTTTTTTAGCTGCTACTTTAGCTGCTTCATATCTAGCTTCTGCTGCTTTTGAAGCTGCTTGAGCTTCTTTTCTTAATAGGTAGAATTTGTTAGCATCTGCTAATTTTTCGTTGTAATCTTCAGCTATAAGTTGTGTACCTGATTTAGCTGTGTCAGCTACTGCTGGTGCTACTGCACCAAGACCTAGAGCTAGTGCAAGAGCACCTGCTGCTAATTTATTTAATTTCATAATTAATTTCTCCTTAAATTTCGTTTAAACTTTTGTACAATTTTTTAGTACTCACTTTACAATTATTATCTTACAACACATTCTCCATATTGTCAACACATTTGATTAATTTATCAATATATCTAAAATTTTTCTAAATATAACGACAAATTATCTTCACAATTGGTGGTGATTTCTACAATAGGAATTTCATATATTGGCTTTATTACTCGCTTTTGCAAGCTTAATGCTAAATTATGGAATTTTGTAGGACCACACAATTGATGTTGAATTTCTACAATAGGATTTTGGGGAATTTCTACAATAGGAATTCCTTATATTTTGTTGTTTGATAATATCTATTAATATACTAATTTTATTTGGAATTGCAAGATGGTTTCCTTAATTTACAATAATTTAAGATGATTTTTTTATTTAAAACATAATGAAATATTTTTATTTACTTTTGCTCTTCGTAACTAAATAATTTGGTATTTTTCTTTCTTATTTTTTCTTAGTGATACAATATCATTTGCTATTTTTCTTCGTAACTTAATCATTTAGTAATTAATTTCTATTTACTATTGAATCTTCGTAATAAGGGGGAGGTCCAAGGACCCTTTCGCATGGGTCCTCATCGCCCTCCCCCTTACACCCCCTCTACGTTACACCCCACAAGCGACTCTTGCAGAGGGCAAACTGAAGATTGCCTATGGCAATCTTCTTTATTAGACCTGACTGCTATTCATCCTGGTCCAAAATCTATTATTTCAAATCTCGTCAGCTAAAAATTTAGATTCGCTACGCTCAACAAAATTTTCTTAACGCTTCCTTGATTTAAAATAATTAACGATTTTATTTATATAGGTCTTAAGACTATCTTACCAAGACCTACTTATCGCAATGTTTGCGAGAGCAAACGAGCCTAAGACCTACTTTGACGTCAATATTCTCTCAGAATACAGAATAATTCTCCAAAGGTCGGGAGATTTTGTAAATGGAGATGCCGTTAAGAAAATCTCCTGACGCACGAGTACAAATTAAATTTCTGTAACTACTGAGATGTAGAGTACATATAAAAGAAATATTTGGGCTAGATTGAGATTTTTAGGCATCGGAATGTCAAAATCAGTTAGGATAGGTATAGCTTTTACGAAGGGCTCCGTCTACAAAGAGTGGCTTGCCGAAGGCAAGCTTCTGTTCATGCTCCCCGCTTTAGGGGCCGCCTGGGGGTGTAACGGAGAGGGGTTTAAGGGGAGGCCGATAAGGGACCATGCGGAAGGTCCCTTGGGCCTCCCCTTATTACGAAGATTCAATAGTAAATAATAATAATTTAATAAAAGATAAAATTACGAAGAATTAAAGTAAATAAAAATATCACACTTATATAATAGTAATAAAAAAGGGGAATTTTAGGGGGTGATACCCCCTAAAACTCATTTATGGTAGGGTTCCCCACTTATTATCCTATGGGCCCTATATATCTGTTCCATTAATATCACCCTCATTAGTTGGTGTGGGTAGGTCATTTTGCCGAAGGAGATTCTGTTGTTGGATCTTTTTAGGATGTTTTCTCCTAGGCCGTTTGATCCTCCTATTACTAGGACTAGGTCTCTGCCGGCTCCTTGGATTTTTTCTTTTTGTATTAGTTTGGCGAAGGCTATGCTGTCTAGGGCTTTGCCTTGTATTTCTAGGGTGATGACGTAGGAGTCTTCTTTGATTTTGGCTAGAATTTTTTCGCCTTCTTTGTTTTTGATTTGGTTTATTTCCTTTTCTGATAGGTTGTCTGGGGCTTTTTCGTCTGGGACTTCTACTATTTCTACTTTGTTGTAGGCTTTCATTCTTTTGAGGTATTCGGCTAGGGCGTCCTGGTAGAATTTCTCTTTTATTTTGCCTACTGCTATGATTTTGATGAGCATTAGTTTTGGTTTTGGGTGTAGGTGTCGAAGGAGTCTCTGATTTTGCTGAAGCCTTCTTCTGCTAGGACTTGTAGGACTATGTCTTTGATGTCGCTTGTCCTGTGGACTCTTTGGTTGTCTAGGTGTTCATTGCCTGCTAGGAGCTTTTTGCCTATGTCTTTTAGGATCATTGCTAGGTCTGATGTGTTTAGTTGCATGCCTGACTGGTCTGCGGCGTTTTTGATGGATCTGGCGATTTTGTCTGGGTTGTATTTTTCTAGATTGCCTGATCTTTTGACTACGTATTCGTCCTTACCATTTATCATGTCCATGATTTGGTCTAGGGGTAGGTTTTTTGCGATTTGACCTAGATCTAGGTCTATTATGTTGTTGTCTTTTAAAAAGTCGCCTAGGAGGCTTAATATTTTTTCTGTCATGATTACCTTCCTTTATATATTTATTGTTAGTTTATTTATACCCAATATTTCTTTTGACTATGTTTTTGTATTGTTTTGAGCAAATTTTATAGTATTCCTATGGTTTTTGCAATAATTTATGAATTATTCCTATAGTTTTTGCAGAGACCTTTTAAAAAAGAGACCCTTGGGTCTCTTAGTTTTATAATTGGCTTGGGTCAAGGTTGAAGGTGTCCCATTCTGATAGGTCGCCTGCTTGGAAGCCTTTTTGGTACCATCTTACTCTTTGCTCGCTTGTGCCGTGGGTGTAGGATTCTGGGACTACGTAGCCCTGGCCTTTTTTCTGGATGGCGTCATCTCCTATGACCCAGGCTGTGGATATGGCCTCGTCTATGTCGCCTTCATCTAGGTAGCCTTTGTCGTGTTGGTATCTGGCTACTACTCCTGCCAGGTAGTCTGCCTGGAGCTCTAGGCGTACTGTGAGGGCGTTTCTTTCTTTTTCTGGTAACTTTTGCATGAGCTTTTGGTATTGGTCCATGATGCCTGTGACATTTTGGACATGGTGGCCGATTTCATGGCTTATGACGTAGGAAACTATGAAATCTCCGTTTTTGGCTCCAAAATCATTGACCAGATTATTGAAGAAGGACAAGTCCATGTAGACTTTATTGTCTACTGAGCAATAAAAGGGGCCGGTGCCTGCTTGGGCAAAGCCACAACCGGTGTTGATGGCATCTTTGAATATATCCATCTTGGCTGGTGTGTAGTTGATTCCTTCCTTACCGAGGATTTCGCTCCAGGCATCTTCTGTATCGGCTAGGACTACGGCTGAGTATTCGTAGAGGTCTTTTTCCGCCTGGGTCATGACGTATTCTTCTTGCTGGGTCTGTGGGGCTGTCTTTGTTGTGGATTCTAGGGCTGTGAATGGGTCGCCTGTGATTAAAAATATGACAAGGGCAAGGATTATTCCTCCCCCACCTAGGGCCAGGCCACCACGCCCACCGCCTCGGCCGGCATTATTTATATTTCCACTTTGTCGTCTACCTTTCCATTTCATAAATTTCTCCTTTTTGTGTATATAATATAGATACCCAAATTTGGGGTGAATTATTGGAGGAGTTGATATGAATAGGTTGCGATTTGGATTTAATCAGACTTCGGATATAGGGAATTGTCGTACTTGGGTTGTTTTCCTAGCCTTCGAATATAGCGGCATATCGTGATTGGGTTATCCTTAATTTATTAATTTAGTGCCTAGATGGACCGGTGTAGTTACTAATCCCTATATAGAAAGAACCATGAGAGTCCTCAATGAGCCACGTAAATATGCCTTGATTTGGCATATTTACGCCGAATGATAGCGTGATAGCGCGGAGAGCTTCGAAGAAGCGGCATTCGTACGGGCTGGCTTGTCGCAAGCTCTGTCGGGGTGGGTATATTGTGAGTCCGTAGTTTTTCGTTAGTTACTTATAATTATTTAAAGGAAATACAATAATAAAGAGTGTTAATAAAACCAGAAACCGACTCCCCTTCCATTTCGAGCCAGAGCGAGAAATCTCATGGTTCTCTTTATTGAGGGTTCTGTGTGTACATCGGTGATTGGTTTCTGCTTAATTCAGTACTTACATGGCCCGATGTAGTTACTAATCCCTATATAGAAAGAACCATGAGGCCTCTCGTCGCTTACGCTCTGTCGAGGTGGGAATGTTTTTTCCTACAGTATGTATAAATTCATAAATGATTTCTTATATAGATATAAATCACATATCCTCGAATAAAAAGTAAATGACAAGCACCCCTCCCATTTCGAACTTTGTGAGAAATCTCATGATTCTTTATGTCGAGGGTTTTGTGGGTACATCGATGATCGGTTTGTATAGCCTTTGAATATAGAGGCATATCGTTCTTAGAATATTGCTTTTTTGGCTAATTCATCTGCTAGGTCGTTGTATTTGTCGTTTGAGTGGCCTTTTACTTTTACAAAGCCTATTTGTATTTTTTCTCTGGCTTCTCTTATGAATGCTTGGTAGGACTGGGTTAGGGTGTTGTTTGCTTTCCATTCTCCTTCTGCCCAGCTGGCTATGCCTTGGTAGTCGTGGTGGATTATGATTTTTTTGTAGGATTTTTCTAGGGCTTTTTCTATGGCTAGTTCTGCCGCTTTTACTTCTCCTGCTACGTTTCTGTGGATGTAGTAATTGTCTTGGTAGGCTTTGTTGAAAGTTTCTTCTTTATCGTCTTTGATTAGGACTACTCCTGCTCCGTAGGTTTTTTCTTTGAGGTTGAATGACCCGTCTACGTAGGCTATGACTGTGTCTTGGTCTATTTTTATTTCTTTTTTCTCATTTGCTAAATAGTCTAGGGCTTCTTCTTTTGTTTTAAAGGATTTGTAGGAGGCGTTTGGGTAGCCTTTTACTTCTTTTAAACAAGAATCCCAGGATGTGTAGATCCCAGGATTTCTGCCTTTTTTTACTGCGTAATATTTCATATTGTGTCTTTGTTGACCCAGTAGGTTACTGTTCCTGGCCCAACTGTAAATACTCCGTTTCCGTTTTCATCTATGGTTATGTCTTCGTTTTTGCCTGATAGGTCGGTGTAGGTGGCGCCAGCTTCCTCTTCACCTACGAACATTTGCTTTTCTGCCATGTCTTTGATTGAGACTAGGACTGCTAGTGGCTTATGGCTTTCATCTCCTCTTCTTACCCATCCAATTACTGATGGATGGTCGAAGTAGTCGTCTTGTTCGCCGTAGTTGTAGTTTTTCCTTACTTGCATCATATTATCGAGCATGTCTTTTAATGGTTCTGTTTTATGCTCTCCTATTAGGCCGTAGTAGTCTCCTGCAAAGAGGCATGGGTAGCCGTCTTTTCTGAATAGGATTAGGGCGTAGGCTATTTCTTTGAACCACTCTTCTACCCATGAGTCTAGGGATTGGCCTGGTTGGCTGTCGTGGTTGTCGACGAAGGTTACTGCCTGGGCTGGGAAGTCTTTGACTATTGTGTTGTCGAAGATTTTTCTCATGTCGTAGTTGCCCATGGATTTGCTGGCTTCGTTCATATGGAAGTGAAGGGGTACGTCAAAGAGGTCGATCCTGTAGTCTGAATTGTCTAGGTAGGATTCGATGGCTCCTGTGTCATATTGCCAAAATTCTCCAAATAGGTAGAACTTGTCTGCGCCCTTTTTTTGCATTACATATTTGGATAGATCGTAGATGAAGTCACCTGAGATGTGTTTGAGGGCATCGTATCTGAAGCCATCAACCTTGGTTTCTTCTGTGAACCAGTCTACCCATTTAAATATTTCTTCTCTTACTTCTGGGTGGGTGTGGTCTATGTCGCAGTTCATGAGGTAGTCGAAGTTGCCTTTTTCTTTGGATACATCTTCGTCCCAATATTTGCCATCGCCTAGGATTCTGTAGATGGCTGATGTTTCGGTTTTGGCATCGTAGTCGACTCCTGTGAAGTGGTAGTAGTGCCAGACCATGTCTGAGTATTTGCCCTTTCTGCCTTTGAAGTCAAAGCCTGTCCAGCCTTCGATTTCCATTTCTCCTGATACGTCTTCTTCTCTATTGTTTTGATCTACCATGACCGCCTTGAAGTTTTCCTTGAAGTCTGCATTGCCTTTGTGGTTTAGGACTACGTCTGCGTAGGATTTGATGCCTGCTGCGTGAAGGTCTTCGATGGCCTTGATTAGTTCGTCTTTGGTGCCATATTTGGTTCTGATGCTGCCTTTTTGGTCAAATTCACCTAGGTCCCAGAGGTCGTAGATTCCGTAGCCTACGTCCATGTCTCCCCCACCCTTGCACATTGGTGGGAGCCAAAGGGCGTCTATGCCTGCCTTTTTGAGGTCTTTGGCTGATTTGCTTAAGTTTTTATAAAAGGAACCGTCTCCATTTGTATCCCATTCAAAGGATTGCATCATTATTTCGTTAGCCATTTTTACTCCTTGCAGATGTCTATGGACTTGCTGGCGCCTATCCTGTCTGCTCCTGCTTCGATTAGGGCTAGAGCTTCTTCTCTGGTGTGGATGCCGCCGCTTGCCTTTACTTTGATCTTGCCTTCTACTGCTTCTCTCATTAGCTTGATTTCAGCTACAGTCGCTCCTCCTGTTGAAAATCCTGTGGAGGTTTTGACGAAGTCTGCTCCTGCATTTAGGGCTAGCTTGCAAGCTTTGATTTTTTCATCTTCTGTTAGTAGACAGGTTTCTATGATTACCTTGAGAATATTTTCTCCTATAGCTTCTTTGATGGCTCTGATTTCATCTTCTACATAGAAATAATCTTCTGATTTTAGCCTGCCAATATTGATTACCATGTCTATCTCACTTGCCCCATCTCTGATGGCTTCTTTTGCCTCAAAGACTTTTGCATCTTTGGTCATGGCTCCTAGTGGAAAGCCTACTACTGCTGCAATTTTGATGTCTTTGTTATAATCTCTTATAAATTTGACATAGGATGAGTTGACGCAAACTGAGTAGAAGTCATTCTCTACTGCTTCGTCTACTAGTTTTTTAATTTGGTCAAAGGTCGCATCTGCCTTTAGGTTGGTGTGGTCTATATATTGGTTAATTTTCATCATTTCCTCCATATTCTATGAGGGCAAGGGTTAGGTCATCTGCCATTTGCTGCCAATTGAAGTCTCTTATATTTTGATAGAGGGCTTGTATGTCGCCCTTTTTGGAAAATTCTTCTCTGAGCCTTTCTAGGCCATATTCCTTGCCATTTTCATTTTTCGCTTCTATTGTTCCATCTGTGAAGAATAATATCTTGTCATTTTCTTCTAGTTTTAGGGTTTTTTCTTTGTATTTATCAGCCTCTATTATATTTGATATCATCCTGCCACTTACAAGGAGATAATCAGCTATTTTCTCGCTTTGCCTATAGATAAGGGGTGGACAATTGTGGCCAGCATTGGCAAAGACTAGGCTATTGTCCCTAAAATCAAAGATGCCAAGCCAGGCTGTGAAATATTGGCTGGAGTCTATCTCTAATTTGGTAAATTTCTTCCTGAGGTTGAGAAAGACTTGGCTAGGGCTATAGTCTGGGTGCTTGTCAAAGATGGCGGACATAGACACTTTTAAAAACATTGTCATTATCGATGCCTTGACCCCATGGCCCATGACATCTGCTATATAAAATGCTGACCTATTTTCGTCAATCTTGATTAAGTCGTATATATCGCCTGAGACCTTTTCAGAAGGATTGTAGATGCCTGATATTTTAAGCTTGCCATAGGTTTTATTTTTAGGGAGAATAGATGCTTGGATTCTTCTTACAAATCTCAAGTCATCTATCATGTCCTTGTTGGCATTGTAGAGGTCTATTTTAAGGATGGATTCACTTGTGATATCCCTGTAGACTTCGATTGTGCCAGCAAAGTCCCCATCATAGAAGATTGGGGATGTCTTTATGGAATAATACTTGCCATCGATTAACTTTTCTTCAATCATGGTTGTGGTTTTGACCACTTCGTTGCTATTGCTAAGTAATAGGTCGATATTATCATCTAGGTAGGTCTTTAAGGTCTCGCTCTTATCTAGAGCATCAATAAGGGCGTCATTAACAAAGGCTACCTCGCCCCTGTCATCTATTATCCTGACCCAATCATCCATTGCGTTTAGGATAAAAAAGTTGAAATTTTCTCTTAAGTAATGTGTTTTTTCTAAAGACCCTGTCATAATTTGCCCCTTTAACTTTCTTAGTATGACTATATCATTTTTAGCATAGTAATTCAATCTAGTTTTATAGGTGGAAATGTATTTAAAATATTATTTGGCCCACAAGAAAAAGCCAGCTAGGCTGACTTTTCTTTATAAAGGAGTTTAGGCTTTCGCTTGCTTATAAAGCTCTGCCCTTAGGGTTTGGATATATTTTTCTACCTTTTTGTTGATTTCTTTTTGTTTGGCTATTAATTTTATGAGTTTATCTCTTTTAAATGAGTCAGTAAGCCATCTATTGCATAGATACGGGCTTAGATTTATAGATTTGCTTCTAATTTTATGATTACTTTTTCAATTTTGGCGAGTATTACTTTTTGTCTGGAGATTAATTTGGTGAGCTTATCTTTTCTGGCTTTTGGCATGTAATTATGGGCCATGTAGTTTTCTGCGTAGGCTACTATTCTTTTGTTATTTTCAAAAGCTTGTCTTAGGGCTCTGACGGAGTTGGCGTATTTTGTATTTTTCCTTTTATTATAGGCTTCTAAGTCTGTTTCTAGCTCTTTTACACGAGCATCTACATAGTCTTGATCATAATTATCATTGTTTCTAATTTCTTTTAAGTGATTTATCTGACCGAATATGCTATTGGCTAAAAAATCGCTTGATTCTTCTGCTTTTCTTTTGAAGGTCTTAGCTTTTTCTAGGAGCCTATCTAGGTTTTCGTAGTTTACTGGGTCACTTGCTTTTATAAAGTTGACTGTGTATTCTATCGGGTAGGCTAAGCCTGCATCACTTATGCCACTTACGCTTATCCTATAGGATGCGTTAGTTTGTTTTTTAAGCTCGTGACCAAAGATTAGGGCACTACCATAGCCGTAGTTTTGTTTTGATATATAAAGGCCATTAGCTGGTGTGTAGGTTTTGACCTCTCCAGTTTTTAGATTTTCTACTTTCACACTTGTGTTTAGCTCGTCTATATCTAGTAGCTTTCCTATTTGGATTGAAAATGGTGAGCTTGGCTTTACTAGTTCAACTAGGGTATTTGCTGCAGGGTAGGCTATTACGTCTTTATTTCTAAATCTAGTATTAGCTTCATCTATCACAGTTGTTGCGTTGAATTTGCCTAGGTGACCTATGCCCATTTGTACTGCATAAGGATTTAAGAGCCATCTTCTATGGCCTACACTTTTATAATTATTTGGACTTCCATCATCCATATATGCCATGATGGCACTATATGGGGAGTTATAACCTGTTCCTAAGTTTGAGGTCTTGGCCCCTTCCTTGCCTGCTAAAATGATATCTTCATTTCCGCTATAGCCTGCTGGTGTTGGTGGGTAGTGGTTCATAGCTGAGTTGAGGTTGAAAACTAGGGTTGCTGATTGGGCAAGGGTAGACATTTGCTTATTTTCAAATACCTCCGGAAGACCTACCATGAATCTGTAGGTATTTATAAAGTGTAGGGTGTCTTCTATCACCTCATCTGTCAAGCTTCCCAATTGGTTTGCTCTTGGATTTGGTATCTGGCTATAAATTTGCCTAGCATTTAGGTCATAGCTAGGCTGGGTTAGGTTTATGCCTGCAAATTTTACCTTTGAAGTAGATCTTGTCTCATAGTTTCTCCAATAGGCCTTTACTTTTTCTGCGCTTGGCATGTTGGTCGTAATGCCAAGACTTTGGCCAGCGGATAGGCTTGTACTTGTTGTGTCTATTTCATTTGCTGAGATTAGGTCTGGGCTTGTTTGCTTCGCTTCGTCACTTAGTGCTGGATCTAAGGTGCCTATTTCGCTTGCCTTACTTATAGCAAGTGGTGAGATTAGGCTTGCTGCTAGGGCAAGTCCCAATATTTTCTTAGTCTGCATTATTGCTCCTTTGTAGAATTATGGTAACTTAAAGTTTAACTTAGGATTTAATTTTGGATTTTCGCTTCTAATTTTACTAGGATTACTTCTATCCTTTCGAGGATATTTTTCTGTTTTCCTACTAGCTTTGTAACTTTTTCTTTTGTTTCTTTTGGCATGTAGTTATTTGCCATATAATTTTCTGCATAGGCTACTATTTTTTTATTGTTTTCTACTGCTTTTCTGAGGTTTATTACTGAATTTTTGTATTTTTCATCAGTTACGCCAAGGTCTTTTTTCATTCTTTGGTAGTAGTTATCAAATAGGTTCCTATATTCATTTATTGTATAATACTTTCCTACTACTCCTGAGCTTAGAACTAGGGAGTGAGCATAATAATGATTTTCTCCCTTTCTTACTCCATATCCTGCAGTTTTATCTTGATTTACGCTATCTACCATGTTGGTGTAATGACCTACCGTACTTGGTGTGTAGCCTCCTACACTTCTAAATTTCTTGCTTAGGGCATCAATGTTTTCTTTTTTGGATAAGTAGGCGGACATTTCACTTTCTGTTTGGTAACCTTGGCTCCTTAGATAATCATATACTTGCTTTTCCTCATCCCACCATTGTTCTATGGATCTTGCTGCTTGCTTTTGATTATTCCACGCTAGGTTTTCGCTTGTATTAAAGACTGTGGCATGGTCTGGTGTGCCTGCAGAGTAGTTGGCATTGCCTTGGCCTACTGCCATCATAAAGCTTGTGATTCCTAGGGTGTCTAGGTGAGCTCCATCGATTCCACGGTCATTTTGTCTTTTTGCTTCTACCATGGCTATATTTTCTATGGCTTGTTTCATATTATCCATGCTTGCTGCATCATCTGAACTATTTCTTTGTCTAGCGCTTAGATAGGTACCTTCTTTATCATCTGCTCTTGTTAGGGCGTAAACTGCTTCTTTATCATCGTTTTCTAGATAAAATCCTAGGACTCCATTTTTCCACTTGTCCTTGTTTGAGAGGGCTTCGTATTTGGATTTTTCTTCTTCAAATACTTGATTTAGCTCTTCTTGGCTTATCTGTTTACGGTCACTAAATATATAAGACCAGTTTACGGATGTCATTATATTTGTATTTGGGGCAGCAAAGCAAGTTTCATCCATAAATAGTCCTGTACTTGTTGCTAGGGCAAGGCCTAATAAGATTTTCTTTATTTTCATTTTTACTCCTTTAACAAAATATTCTATTATAATAATTATAACATATTTTTTATATTTTCAAAATTGCTAAAAGAAAAACCACCCTCTTTTGAGGATGGTCTTTATTTAAATTATAATCTAAATAAATTATCTGATGCCCACAGCCGCGAGTTTTGGGCATTTATTTATTAAACTAATTCAAGGATAGCAAGTTCAGCTCCGTCGCCTCTTCTTGGTCCTAGTTTTAGTACTCTTGTGTATCCACCATTTCTGTTTTCATATTCTGGTGCTATTTCTGAAAATAGTTTTTGAACTACTTCTGGCTTATATAGGTAGCTTGCTGCTTGTCTTCTTGTGTGAAGTGTATTTTTCTTACCTAGTGTGATCATTTTTTCAGCCATTTTTTGTGTTTCTTTGGCTCTTGTTACTGTAGTTTCGATTCTACCGTTTTCAAGTAATGATCCTACAAGGTTTCTTAGCATAGCATTTCTGTGGTCGGTTCTTCTACCTAGCTTTCTTTTTCCTGCCATGTTTTCCTCCTATTCATCTTTTAGAACAAATCCAAGTTCGTGGATTTTGTCTATTACTTCTGTTAGTGATTTTTTACCGAAGTTTTTGATTGTTTTTAGTTCTGATTCTGGAACTGCTATTATGTCTGCCACTGTATCAAAGCCTGCTCTTTTTAGGCAATTGAATGATCTTAGAGATAGGTCTAATTCTTCGATTGTCTTATCTAGGCCTTCGTCTAAGCTTTCTTCTTCTGGTTCATCTATGATTTCTTCTTCTTCTGGTGGGAACTGTTTGTCTGGAAGTTCATTGAAGAAGGAGAAGTTTTCCATTAGGATTGATGAGCCTTCTGCTAAGGCTTCTTGTGGGCTTACTGTTCCATTTGTCCATACTTCTATGATTAGTTTATCATAGTCTGTTGATTCCCCTACTCTAGTATTTTCTACTGTGTAGTTTACTTTTTCTACTGGAGTGAAGGATGAATCGATAGCGATTGTTCCTATAGGATCTGCTTCGTCTTTATTGTCTTCACTTATCCTATAGCCCTTTCCATTTGTGACATCCATTGCTATTAATAGCTTAGATTTGTCATTTACTGTTGCTATATAATGGTCAGGATTAGCTATTTCAACTAAGGCATCTTCTTTTATATCTTTGGCTGTGACTATTTTTGGTCCTTCTATGTCTAAAAATAGGGTCACATCTTCTTCTGAGTGCTTTTTGACTCTAAGACCTTTGATATTTAATATTATTTCAGGAACGTCTTCAACTACTCCATCTATTACTGAAAATTCGTGGAGTACACCATCTATTAGTATTTTTGAGACGCTAGAACCAGGTAAGGATGATAGAAGCACCCTTCTCATGCTGTTTCCAATGGTTGTACCATATCCTCTTTCTAATGGATATAGGGCGAATTTGCCATAATGGTTTTCTTCGTTTATATCCAGTATTTCTATATCTGTGTTTAATTTTTCGATCATGGTAGCTCCTTAGTTCTAACTTAATTAATCCTACTTAGAGTAAAACTCTACTATCATACGTTCTTCAACTGGAATATCTATCTCTTCTCTTGTTGGGAATTTTTCTACTTTTACTTTTAGGTTTTCTATATCAGAATCTAACCATTCTACTACGCCAAATGATGCATTTACTTCTTTGATGTTTTTGAATAGTTCTTTGCTTCTTGATTTTTCTCTAACTTCGATTACATCGCCTTCTTCTACTAGGTATGATGGGATGTCTACTTGTTTGCCATTTACTAATAAGTGGCCGTGTGTTACTATTTGTCTAGCTTCTCTTCTAGTTCTAGCAAGACCTGATCTGAAGGCTATGTTATCTAGTCTTCTTTCGCAAAGGATTATAAGTTGCTCACCTGTTTGTCCCTTCATTCTGCTTGCTTTGTCGTAGTAACCTCTAAATTGTTTTTCACTTACTCCGTAGATGAATTTAGCTTTTTGTTTTTCTCTTTGTTGCATACCATATTCAGATAGTTTGCTTCTTCTTTGTGGAAGAGCTCTGTTTGAACTACCTGTATATCCTAGGTAGGCTGGAGAAATGCCTAAAGCTCTCGCTCTTTTGTATACTGGATCTTTGCTTACTGCCATAATATCTCCTTATTAAACTCTTCTTCTCTTTGGTGGTCTACATCCGTTGTGTGGGATTGGTGTTACATCTTTGATCATTGTAACTTCTAGTCCTGCTGCTTGTAAGCTTCTGATTGCAGATTCTCTTCCTGAACCTGGGCCTTTTACGTAAACTTCTACAGTCTTTAGACCATGTTCGATAGCTTTCTTTGCTGCTACATCTGCTGCTTCACCTGCTGCAAATGGAGTAGATTTTCTGCTGCCTCTAAAGCCTAATTGTCCTGCGCTTGCCCAAGAGAGTGCATTACCTTGCATATCAGTAAGTGTTACCATTGTATTATTGAATGTTGATGAAATGTGTGCTTGGCCACGTTCAACATTCTTTTTAACTCTTCTTCTACCTTTAGTAGATCTTTTTCCTTTTGGAGCCATTTATTAACCCTTTCTGCTTTTTCTTGTTCTTGCGTTGTTTTTAGTATTTTGACCTCTTACTGGAAGTCCCATTTTGTGTCTTAGTCCTCTGTATGAACCATTTTCTCTTAGGGCCTTGATGTTGAGATTTCTTTCTCTTCTTAGATCACCTTCGATTGTGTATTTGTTTAGTTCATCACGGATTTGACCAAGTTCTTCTTCTGTAAGGTCTTTCATCTTTGTATCAGGATTGATTCCTGTGTTTTTTAGTATTTCGTTTGCAGTTGAACGACCTATACCATATATATATGTTAGTCCGATTTCTGCTCTTTTTTCTCTAGGTAAATCTATACCAGCTATTCTTGGCATTGTACCCTCCTAACCTTGTCTTTGTTTGTGTTTTGGATTGTCGCAGATTACCATTACTTTACCATTTCTTTTGATAACCTTGCATTTATCACACATTTTTTTAACTGATGCTCTAACTTTCATTTTTGCTCCTAACTTAAGTTTATATCTTGCCTTGGGACTACCCGATATATCGCCGGGCTACTTCTTTCTCCAGGTTATTCTACCTTGGCTAAGATCGTAAGGAGATAATTCTACTGTTACCTTATCTCCTTCTAATATTCTAATGCTGTTCATACGAAGCTTTCCTGATATATGAGCTTGTATTTCATGTCCGTTATCTAGTCTTACTACAAATATTGCATTTGGTTTGGCTTCGATAACTTCCCCTGTTACTTCTATAGCATCTTTTTTTGACATTGATAGAACCTCCTTTTTATTATCTCTAAAATGTCTATTGAACGCTTTATTTCTTATCAACGACTTTGTTCTAGAAATCTATGAAAGATTCTATCACATCTATTTTTCCTAACATAAATTAAGTTTATTCCCCTAATTTATTATTAAACTCGTTAAAAACTTCTTCTGGAGTTTTAGCGCCATCTATTGTTATTAGCTTACCAGCTTCTTTGTAGTAGTCTATAAGTGGACTGGTTTGCTCGTTGTAGATATTGATACGGTTTTTGACTGTATCATAATTGTCATCATTTCTTTGGATTAATTTTCCACCACATCTATCACAGATACCTTCTTTTTCTGGCTTGTGATTTTTAATGTGGTAGGTTTCTCCGCAGTCTGGGCATACTCTTCTGCCTGTGATCCTATCTATTAGGATTTGACTATCTACGTTGAAGTATACTACCTTGCTTATTTCGGTGTTTCTTTCTTCCATTCCGTAATCTAAGGCCTTGGCCTGTTTCATGTTTCTTGGAAATCCATCAAATAAGACTATGGTATTTTCTTCTTTGTCTAGTTTATCAAAGGTATCCCATACCAGGTCTATTGTTAGCTCATCTGGTACTAGGTCTCCTTTGTCCATAAAAGATTTTGCTTTCATTCCCAGTTCAGTTTTATTTGAGATATTATATCTGAATATATCACCTGTTGCTATCTGAACTGCATTTTTTTCATTTATTATTTTACTTGATAGCGTACCCTTTCCAGCTCCTGGTGGGCCTAACAAAATTATATTCATGTCTTACCTGTTTAAAAATCCTTTATATTGCTTCATTGTCATCATAGCTTCGATTTGTTTAACAGTTTCTATTATTACTCCAACTACGATTATGACACTTGAACCACCGAATGATATGTCTAGTCCTAATACTCTACTTGCTACAGCTGGTACTATAGTTAGTAGGGCTAGGGCTACTGATCCTACAAATGTTATTTTTGTTGATACATTGGCTAGGAAGTCACTGGTTGGTTTTCCAGGTCTGATGCCTGGGATGAATCCACCGTTTTGTTGAAGTTGCTTTGCATACTCAACAGTATTAAATTGAATTTGATTGTAGAAGTAAGCAAATATTAATATTAGCACACTTTGTACTAGTAAATATACTCCAAATCCAAATGTAGAATTATTGAAAAATGCTGTTAATCCACTTTGTCTTCCGTTTCCAAAAAATAGGGAAACTGTTGATGGGATTGCAAGAACTGCTGATGCAAAGATTATTGGCATTACATTACCCATGTTTACCTTTACTGGTATGTGGGTTGATTGACCGCCATACATTTTACGTCCGACAACTCTTTTTGCATACTGGATTGGAATTTTTCTTTCACCTTCTGAGATCATTACTACTGCCATTACTATTAGTACTATGATTACGCACATTATGGCGATTGCTAGTACGCTTGTGGTGTTGTAGTGTAGACCTTCTTGCCATCTAGCTAAGGTTCTTGGGAAGGAGGCGATGATTCCCATGAAGATTAGTAAGCTTGTACCATTGCCAAGTCCCTTTTCTGTCATGGTTTCGCCCATCCATGTTACAAACATTGTGCCACCGATTAATACTACGTTCATTACGATTTTTTGGAAGCCTGTCGCATTTGATAGGGCTGCTCCATATAGACCGTTTGTTATAGCTATCGCTTGGAATATTGCGAGTGCTATGGTTACGTATCTGGTGTATTTCTGGATGGTTTTTCTTCCTTGCTCACCTTCTCTAGTTAGCTCTTCTAGCCTTGGTATTACAACTGTTAAAAGCTGCATTACTATTGATGCTGTGATGTATGGTTGTACACCTAGGGCAAATATTGATAGGGTTGATAGGCCACCACCTGTTAACATGTTTAGGTAGTCTACTAAGGTTCCCTCAACATTGCTGTAAGCATTGGCTAGGGCTTGTGAATCTATAAATGGTATTGGAATGTTATTTCCTAATCTATAGATTACAAGCATCATTAGAGTAAAGTAAAATTTTTGTCTAATTTCCTTTTCTCCAGCTGCCTTTCTTATTATATCTAGCATGAATCACTCTTTTCTATTAAGCTTTTTTAGATGGTTTTACCCATTTTTTAACTTCGATAGTTTCTACTGATCCACCTGCTGCTTTGATTTTTTCTTCAGCAGATTTAGTAAATTTATGAGCTTTTATTGTTAGTTTCTTTTCTAGATTTCCGTCTCCTAAGATTTTAACGCCGTCTTTTGCTTTGTTTTTTCTTAGGATTTTGTTTTCAAATAATAATTCTGGTGTTACTTCTGTTCCGTCTTCGAAGATGTTTAAGCTTTCAACATTGATTGTTTCATAAATCTTTCTGTTGATGTTTTTGAATCCTCTTTTTGGAAGACGTCTGTATAGAGGCATTTGGCCACCTTCAAAGCCTGGTCTTGTACCGCCACCGCTTCTTGAGTTTTGACCGTCTTGTCCACGTCCAGATCTTTTACCAAGTCCTGAACCTGGGCCTCTACCTTTTCTTTTCTTATCTTTTAATCTTTCATTTGGGGCTAAATCATGTAATTTCATTTCCCACCTCAGTTTATTTCTTTGACACATACCATGTGGTCGATTTTGTGAATCATACCTTTGATTGCGTCGTTATTTTCTTTTACCACTGTTTGACCAATTTTTCTTAGGCCTAGGGCTTTTGCTGTTCTTATTTGATCATCTTTTTTACCGATAAAAGATCTTTTAAGTGTGATTTCAATTTTTGCCATTGTTTTCTCCTTAATAGTCAAATTCTTCTACCGATTTACCACGAAGTCTTGCGATTTCTTCGACTGTTTTCATGTTTGAGAATGCTTCTACACATGCGTTGATGATGTTTCTTGGGTTTGATGTACCTAGGTTTTTAGCCTTGATATCTTTGTAACCTGCAAGTTCGCATATAGCACGTACTGGACCACCTGCGATGATTCCGGTACCTTCTGCAGCTGGCATTAGTAGTACTCTTCCTGCTGCAGAGTGTCCCTCAATTCTGTGTGGTATTGTTGTACCTACTAATGGTACTTCGATCATGTGTTTTTTAGCATTTTCAGTTGCTTTTCTTATAGCTTCTGGTACTTCTGTAGCTTTTCCTGTTCCTACACCAACTACTCCATTTGAGTTTCCAACTACTACTAGTGCTGAAAATCTCATGTTACGTCCACCTTTTACGGTTTTAGCAACTCTGTTGATTGCAACTACTCTATCTTCGAGGTTTAGTTTTTCCACTTCACTTTTTAATAAATATTTCACTTTCAAAACCTCCTAAAACTTAAGACCAGCTTCTCTTGCTGCATCTGCGACTGCTTTAACTTTTCCGTGATATAAATATCCGTTTCTGTCAAATACTACTTCTTCTATGCCTGCTTCGAGTGCTCTTTTTGCTATTGCGCTTCCTACTTTTTTAGCAGCTTCGATGTTTGCTGATGAAGCATTGATTACTTCTTTTTGTAGGGTGTTGGCACTTGCAAGTGTTACTCCGTTTACATCGTCGATTAGTTGTGCATAGATGTTTGTATTTGATTTATATACTGAAAGTCTTGGTCTTTGAGGAGTGCCTGAAATTTTAGCTCTAACTCTTTTTTTACGAGTTATTAGTCTATCGTTTTTGTGTTTTCTTGCCATTATTTTCTCCTACTTACCTGTTTTACCGACTTTACGTCTTACATGCTCATCAGTATATCTGATTCCCTTGCCCTTGTATGGTTCTGGTTTTCTTTTTGCTCTGATGTTTGCAGCATGTTGACCTACTAATTGTTTGTTATATCCTTTTACAATTATGGTTCTATCGTTTGGTACTTCTACTTCGATTCCTTCAGGATCTTCCATTGTTACTTGGTGTGAGTAGCCTAGGTTCATTACTAGGTTTTTACCTTGTTTATTAGCTCTATATCCTGTACCTTCGATTTGAAGTGTTTTTGAATAACCTTCTGATACACCTACAACTATGTTGTTTAGTAGTGATCTATATAGACCGTGATCGATATTTTCTTCTTTTGTGTAGTTTTCTGGAATTTGTACTAGTATTTCATCGCCTTCTTGGACTAGACTTACTCTTTCAGATACTGTTAGAGCATCTTCGCCTTTAGGGCCTTTTACTTTTACATTTCTTCCGTTTATTTCTACTGTTACTCCAGAAGGTATGTGTATTGGTTGTTTACCTATTCTTGACATATATTACTCCTTACCATACGTAACAAATAACTTCGCCGCCTACGTTTTCGCTTCTTGCAGCGCGGTCTGTTAAAAGTCCTTTTGATGTCGAAATAATTGCTGTTCCTAGTCCGTCAAGTACTTTTGGAACTTCATTTGCTTTTACGTAAACTCTTAGGCCTGGTTTAGAAATTCTTCTTAAGCCTGAGATTACTCTTTCGCCATTTTCTGTATATTTTAAATCTATTGTAAGAATACCTTGTTTGCCGTCTTCTTCTACGTTAAACCCTGTTATAAAGCCTTCATCAAGAAGTATTTGGGCAATAGCTTTTTTCTCATTAGAAGATGGTAGTGAAACCTGTTTATGGTTTGCTTTATTACCATTTCTGATTCTTGTTAGCATATCCGCTATTGGATCTGTCATCATAATTATCTTTCCCCCTTAATTACCAGCTTGCTTTTCTTACTCCTGGAATTTGTCCATTATTTGCAAGTTCTCTAAAGCAAATACGGCAGATTCCATATTTTCTTAAGTAGCCGTGTGGTCTTCCACAAAGTTTACATCTTGTGTATTCTCTTGTTGAGAATTTTTGTTTTCTTTGTTGTTTAGCTCTTAGTGACTTCTTAGCCATTTTTGCTCCTTCTATTTCTTAAAAGGCATTCCCATTAATTCTAAGAATGCTTTTGCTTCTTCATCAGTCTTAGCTGTTGTTACGATTGAGATGTCCATTCCGTGTAGGAAGTCTACATCATCGTATTTGATTTCTGGGAAGATTAGTTGCTCTTTGATACCTAGTGAATAGTTTCCTCTTCCGTCAAATGAGTTTGGATTTATTCCTCTAAAGTCTCTTACCCTTGGTAGTGAAATTGAGATTAACTTGTCTAGGAAGTCATACATTTTTTCTCTTCTTAGGGTTACTTTTGTACCAATTGCTTGACCTTCTCTTAGTTTGAAGTTTGCTACTGATTTTTTAGCTTTTAATTCTATTGGTTGTTGACCAGTTATTAGGCTTAGCTCACGTTTTGCTGAGTTTAATAAGTTTTGGTTATCTTTTGCTTCTCCAAGTCCGCAGTTTATAACTATTTTTGTTAACTTTGGAACTTCCATTACGTTTTGGTAACCAAATTTTTCTATTAACTTACCAACAACTTCATTTTGATATTTTTCTTTAAGTCTGCTTGTCATAATTTCTCCTATCAACTAGTCGAATTTTTCGTCAGTTTTCTTTGATTTACGAACTTTTTTACCATCTTCGTAAACTATTTCTGTACGAACACCTTTTTTTAGTTCTTCTGAATATAGAAGTACATTTGATGCATCAATAGGACCATTTTTTTCAAGTCTTCCGCTTTCGCCACCCATTTGGGTTGGTTTTTGGTGTTTTACTTGTACGTTTACACCTTCAACTATTACTCTATTTTCTTTTGGGAAAGCTTGTAATACTTCTCCAACATGTCCTTTATATTCACCTGATATTATTTGGACTTTATCGCCTTTTTTTATATGCATTTTATCCCCCTATAATACTTCCGGTGCTAGTGAGATAATTCTCATAAAGCCTTCAGATCTTAGCTCTCTGGTTACTGGTCCAAAGATTCTTGTTCCTACTGGTGTTAGGTCATCTTTTATGATTACTGCAGCATTATCATCGAAGTTGATTGTTGAACCATCGACTCTTTTTAGTCCTATTTTTGTTCTAACTATTACTGCTTTTACTACTTGACCTTTTTTTACCGCTCCGCCGGGTGTTGCACTTTTAACTGAACAAGTTACTACATCACCAATATTAGCATATCTTCTTCTGGTTCCTCCAAGAACTTTGATTACTAAAAGTTCTCTTGCGCCGGAGTTATCTGCAACTCTCATACGAGTTTCTTGTTGTATCATAATAATCTCCTTATCAATTAAACAATTTCTGCCGCTTGGCTAATGCGTACTAGTCTCCATCTTTTTGTTTTAGATAGGGCTCTTGTTTCCATTATTACTACTTTATCGCCAACTTTAGCTTCGTTATTTTCATCATGAGCTTTGTATTTTTTGCTTCTGTTTATTCTCTTCTTGTATACTGGGTGTGGTATTTTTTCTTCTACAAGGACTGTTATTGTTTTGTCCATTGCATCTGAAACTACCACGCCTTGGCGTACGTTTCTTCTATTTCTTTCCATTTAAGATTAAGCCTCCTTGCCCTGTTGTAGCTTTCTTTCTGTTTGGATAGTCTTTACTCTAGCTATATCTTTCTTAACAGTTCCAATAGCTGCTGGGTTTTCTAATTGACCTGTGGCAAGCCTAAAACGAAGATTGAAAAGCTCATTTTGTAAATCAAATAGTTGTTTATCTAAATCTCTATCTGATAAATTTCTGATTTCTTTTACTTTCATCCTTATTCCTCCGTACCTGTTACTTCAAGTCTTTGGATGAATTTTGTCTTTACTGGAAGTTTTTGTGCAGCAAGTCTCATAGCTTCTCTTGCAACTTCTTCACTAACACCACTCATCTCAAATAGTACTTTTCCTGGTTTGATAACGGCTACCCAATACTCTGGTGCACCTTTACCAGAACCCATTCTTACCTCTGCAGGCTTTTTAGATACTGGTTTGTCTGGAAATACTTTAATCCAAATATTTCCGCCTCTTTTTATATATCTTGTCATCGCACGACGAGCAGCCTCGATTTGGTTTGCTGTCATCCAGCAAGCTTCTAGAGCTTGTAAACCATACTCACCGTAAGCTAGTTGGTTACCTCTATTAGCGTTACCTTTCATTCTGCCTCTATGTTGTCTACGATATTTAACTCTTTTAGGCATTAACATAAAAATTTCTCCTAATCTTTAAGACTAATTTTGTCCCTTTGCGTTAGCTTTGTTTGGACGTCTATTATTTCTTTTTCTTCTTCTGTTGTTTTGTGGTGCAGCTAGTTTTGGTTCTCTTTCAGCTTTTTCTCCTGGAAGTACTTCGCCTTTATAGATCCAAACCTTGCAACCAATCTTACCATATTCTGTATCTGCTTCAGCAAATCCGTAGTCTATGTTTGCTCTTAAGGTTTGAAGTGGAATTGTACCTTCTGAGTATCCTTCACTTCTTGCCATATCAGCACCGCCAACTCTTCCTGAAACCATTGTCTTGATTCCTTTAGCGCCGGCTCTCATTGTTCTACCGATTACTTGTTTCATTGCACGTCTAAATGCAACTCTGTTTTCTAGTTGGCTTGCTATATTTTCAGCAACTAATTGAGCAGATAGGTCTTGGTATTTGATTTCTTCAACATTGATGATGATTCTTTTACCAGGAGCTATTTTTTCTAATTTTGTTTTTAACTCTTCTACTCCAGCTCCACCTCTACCGATTACCATTCCTGGTTTTCCTGTAAAGATTGTAACCTTAAGATTGTTTACTGCTCTTTCGATTTCGATATCTGCGATTCCTGCATCGTATGCTGTCTTTTTGATGAATTCTCTTATTTTGTAGTCTTCTACTAGAAGGTCTGAGAAATCTTTTTTGTCAGCAAACCATTTTGAATCCCAATCTTTGATTACGCCTACTCTATATCCTTTAGGGTTTACTTTTTGTCCCATATTAATCCTACCTTTCCTCTATATCCGCTAACTCTACGCCGATATGACTTGATCTTTTTAATATAGGGTATGCAGCACCCTTAGCTTTAGGTCTGTATCTTTTCATAGTTGGTGCATCATTTGCGTATGCTTTTTCAACTATTAGATTTTCCCTGTCAAGTCCGTTGTTGTTTTCAGCGTTGGCAATTGCACTTTTTAGTACATCTTCAAGTAGTCTAGCACCTTTTTTGTTTGTAAATCTAAGGATATTTAGTGCTTCATCAACTTGTTTGCCTCTGATTTCTCTTGCTATATAGTTAACTTTAAGAGGAGATATCCTTTGATATTTAGCTATTGCTCTTACTTTCATTAGTTTCTCCTACCTCATTTTGCTTTTCATTTCAGTTGCCTTTTTAGCGTGGCCTCTGAATGTTCTTGTTGGTACAAATTCGCCTAGTTTATGACCTACCATATCTTCTGTGATATAGATTGGAACGTGTTTTCTTCCGTCATGTACTGCGATTGTATGTTCTACAAATTCAGGGAATATTGTAGAACGTCTTGACCATGTTCTTACAACTTTCTTTTCATTTTTTTCATTTAAAGCTTCGATTTTTTTCATTAAATGATCATCGACAAATGGTCCTTTTTTAAGTGATCTAGCCATTATATCCCCCTATTTTTCGTTTCTTCTTCTTACGATGTATGCAGAAGATTGTTTTTTAGCATTTCTTGTTTTAACACCGATTGCTTTTTTGCCCCATGGTGTCATTGGTGCTGGTCTACCGATTGGTGTTCTACCTTCACCACCACCGTGTGGATGGTCAACTGGGTTCATTGCTGATCCTCTTACGTGAGGTCTTCTGCCTAGGTATCTGCTCTTACCAGCCTTACCTACTCTGATTAGCTCGTGTTCTGTATTTCCTACAGTTCCTACTGTTGCTTTACAGTTTAGGTGTACCATTCTTACTTCGCCTGAAGGTAATCTTAGTGTTGCAAAGTTTCCTTCTTTTGCCATAAGTTGAGCGCCAGTTCCTGCACTTCTTACAAGTGTTGCACCTGTACCTGCTCTAAGTTCTACAGCGTGTACTGTTGTACCTACTGGGATGTCTTTTAGCTCTAGTGCGTTACCTGGTTTGATATCAGCTTCAGATCCTGATTCGATTACATCGCCTACTTTTAGTCCCTTTGGAGCTAGGATATATCTTTTTTCACCATCAGCATAAGCTACTAGTGCGATATATGCGCTTCTGTTTGGATCGTATTCGATGGTTTGTACTTTTGCTGGGATATTGTCCTTATCTCTTTTGAAGTCGATAATTCTATATCTTCTCTTAACTCCGCCACCACGGAATCTTAATGTTGTTCTACCTGTATTGTTTCTTCCGCCCTTGCTCTTAAGGTCGGTTGTAAGTTTCTTGTATGGTTTTGATGTAGTAACTTCTTCAAAGGTACTTACTGACATATTTCTATGTCCGTTTGAAGTTGGTTTTAATTTTCTAATAGCCATTTAACCCCTCCTTATAGTCCGTCGAAGTATTCAATTGCTTGGCTATCTTCTGTTAGTTCAACGATAGCTTTTTTCCAGTCACTTCTTTTACCATAACCATATCTTGTTCTTACTTTTTTGCCTGTATAGTTCATGGTTCTAACTGATTTTACTTTTACGCCTTCAAAGATTGCTTCTACTGCTTCTTTGATTTGTGGCTTATTTGCATTTTTGTCTACTTCAAATGTGTATTTGTTTTCATCAAGCATTTCCATGCTTTTTTCTGTAATAATTGGTCTTTTGATTATTTGGTAAGGTGCTTTCATTAGATAAATACCTCCTCAAGTTTAGCAATTGCATCTTTTGTAATTACTAACTTGTTGTGTCTTACTAAATCATAAACATTTACTAGTCTTGCCTCAGCTACGTCTACGCCAGCAAGGTTTCTAAATGATCTATATACTAGGTCATCTCTTTCTGCTGTTACTACGTATGCTTTCTTTTCAGCGTTTAGGGCACTTAGTGCAGCCTTTGCTTCTTTTGTCTTAGAATTTTCTAGGGCAAGGCTATCAACTACTACTAGTTCATTGTTTTCAAGTTTAGATGTAAGTACTGAGTAAAGTGCTTTTCTTCTTAATTTCTTTGCTAATTTGTAGCTGTAGTCTCTTGGCTTTGGTGCAAATACTACACCACCGCCTGTGAAGTGTGGTGCTCTTATAGAACCTTGACGAGCACGTCCAGTTCCCTTTTGTCTGAATGGTTTTCTACCACCACCACGTACTTCAGCACGTGTCTTTGCTGATTGAGTACCTTGTCTTTTATTTGCAAGTTGGTTTTTAACTACTTCATATACAGCGTGTTCGCTTATTTCTGTAGCAAATAGAGTTTCGTTTAGCTCTAGAGAACCAACATTTTCTCCTTTTATATTTAAAATATCTACTTTAGGCATTTTCTCCTCCTTAGTCTAGGCTTTTTATAGCGCTTTTTACTTCTACAAGGCCGCCTTTAGGTCCTGGAACGCCACCTTTTACTAAGATGTAGCTATCTTCTGCGTTTACTTTTACAAGTTTAACATTTTGGATAGTAACACGGTCATGTCCCATTTTTCCTGAACCTTTTCTACCTTTGAATACTCTAGCTGGGTCAGAACCTGCTGCTCTAGCACCTGCTACTCTGTGAGATTTTGAACCGTGGCTTGCAGGTCCTCTTCCGTAGTTCCATCTTTTGATAGCACCTTGAGTTCCCTTACCTTTTGATATAGCAACTATATCAACTAGTTCGCCTTCTTCAAAGATATCAACTGTGATCTTATCACCAGCTTTTAGTTCTGTAGCTTCATCGCCTAGTCTAATTTCTTTAAGGTATCTTTTGTAAGATACACCAGCTTTGTCATAGTGACCTCTGATAGGTTTTTTGACATTTTTTTCTTTTTTGTCAACTGTTCCTACTTGGATAGCATTGTAACCGTCATTTTCGATTGTCTTAACTTGGACAAC
This sequence comes from Anaerococcus sp. NML200574, assembly GCF_026131665.1. Taxonomy (NCBI): domain Bacteria; kingdom Bacillati; phylum Bacillota; class Tissierellia; order Tissierellales; family Peptoniphilaceae; genus Anaerococcus; species Anaerococcus sp. NML200574. The sequence continues at coordinate 26,467 of NZ_JAMXSM010000013.1, forward strand.
GGCATTTTCCTCTGCTTTTAGAACAGTAACAGGAGTGATAACTCCGTCAGCATCGATTACTTGAGTCATGCCTACTTTTGTTGTAAATATACTCTTCATGAGTACCTCCTTAATTACAGCGGATTGATCAATCTAGTTAATTCTTATTAACCCCTATTCTCAATCATCCTAATTACAGTTATAGTTTAATTTCGATATCTACACCAGCTGGAAGATTTAACTTCTTTAGTGCGTCTAATGTCTTTGCATTAGGTCCTATGATGTCGATTAATCTCTTGTGTGTTCTTTGTTCAAACTGTTCTCTGGAATCTTTGTACTTGTGGACAGCTCTAAGAATTGTAATTCTTTCGATTTCTGTTGGTAATGGAATTGGTCCACTTACTTCTGCTCCGCTTCTTTTAACTGCTTCTACGATTTTCTCTGCAGAGCTGTCAATCACTTCGTGATCATAAGCTCTAAGTCTGATTCTTATCTTTTGTTGATTAGCCATTTTCCTCTCTCTTTCTTTCACGCTCACCCGGGCGTTTGATAATAATTTGGAAATCACTCGGGATTCTTCCCAAGCTTGCTCGATTAGAGTTCCCTTATGTCTTTGGCCTTAAAACATAAGCAACATCTAACTTCTAAGCACTTATATATAATACGACAATTAAGCGTATTTCGCAAGTTTTTTTCTAGATTTTACAATTCTTTTTGTTTATATATAAAACTTTTAAAACGCTAGTAAAAAACCCTGCTAGTAAATATACCAGCTAGGTTTTACTTTTCAAGTCTATATACAAATATTTTTGATTTTTCATTTCCTTCTTTATATAATTGACTAATATGCTTATAATATAATTGACTAATATGCTTATATTTTATATATGTCAATATTGCCAATATATTAATTCTATGTTAAGATTTAATTAACATACATAAGGAGGGAATTATGAAAAACAAATTATTGTTATTGCTTTTGAGTGCTTCAATTTTAACAGCTTGTCAGAATGACGATGTTAACAAAAAAGAAGAAGTTAAAAGCGAAGAGAAGAGCGAAGATAAGTCTCAAGATACTTCCGAACAAAAAGAAAAAACATCCGATATTGCCTACAAAGAAGGCGAATATAAGGCTGTTGCCACAGGTGTTGACGGTGATGTTGAAGTCATTGTTAAACTTGGCAAGGATAAGATAGAATCAGTTGAAATTGGCGAGGAAAATGAAACAAGTGGTATTTGCGAAGCTGTCTACGATACCATTCCTCAAGCTATTGTCGATAACCAATCTCTAGCAATCGACAATGTTTCTGGTGCTACAATCACATCCGCAGCTGTAAAAACTGCCGCAGCTAAGGCTATTGAAGAAGGTTCATCAAAGGAAGTTGTTGATGCCCTTAAAAAAGTCGAAGTACCTGTCGATGTAAAAGATGAAGAACTTGACTACGACGTAGTTGTAGCGGGTGGCGGTTTTAGTGGTATTGTATCTGCTTACAGGGCTGCTAGCGATGGTGCAAAAGTAGCACTTATCGAAAAAAACGGTCTTCTAGGCGGTACATCAATCACAGCTAGTGGTAATATGCTTGCCGCTCCAACAGAAGCTGACAAGGAAACAATGAAAACAGGCTGGCTAAACAGGTCTTGGTCCCAAAATCTAAACCCAATCGACATGGAAATGCTCGATGCCCTTATCGATGTTTCTCCAAAACTAATGCAAGTTTATGATGAAATCGGAGTTGATTACAGAACTGAACCTAGTGAAAAAGATGGGTCCATCACTGTAAAAATCAACCCAAATGAGAAATCAAAGAAAAACGCAGAAGCAATCACCATTCCGTCTAAAAAAGCAAATGCTAAGGGTGCACCAAACCTAATCGCAACCTTTGTTAAAAAACTAAATGATTTGGGAGTTGATATTTACCTAAATACTCCAGCTACAGAATTAATAAATGATGACGGAGTTATAAAGGGAGTAATTTCTGATTCTAAGACTGGCAAGAAAACCTTCAACGCTGGCGCAGTAGTCCTTGCAACAGGTGACTACGCAAGAAACCCTGAAATGGATAAGGAATACAACAAGAGAGGTGCTGGAGAATACTCTGCCTCTGCTATAGGAAACACTGGTGACGGCCACAAACTTGCCCTAGAAGCAGGAGCTGTTATGAATCCATTCCAAGAATCTATGTCAGGCGTATTTAATGCCAACCCACACGACTACCCAATGGTAGGCGATCCTACAAATGGTTATCCATTTGAAGCCATCCTTCTTAATATGGAAGGCAAGAGAGTATTCAAGGAAGACGGCGGATCCCACCCACAAAAATTTGAATTCGTAAGAGAAGACGGACCAAATACAGCTTGGGCAATCATGGATAGCGAAATCGCTCCAAACCTTCCACACTTGGAAGAATACCTAGAAAAAACTGCCAACAATGACAAAATTATCAGAGTTTACAAGGCAGATACTATCGAAGAATTAGCTAAGCTAATGGAACTTGACCCAGAAGTAGTCAAGGGTGAAGTAGACAGATATAACGAACTAGCCAAGGCTGGCGAAGATACAGACTTCGGCAAAGACCCTAAATTCCTTAAAGAATTTAAGGCAGAAGGTCCTTACTACGCAGCTTTGATGTATGATGGAACCCGTGGTGTATACGGCGGAATTAAAACTTCTCCAAGGGCTGAAGTTGTTGACAAAGACGGGAATCCAATACCTGGCCTTTATGCATCAGGTGTAATCTCATCAGGCCAATTCTTTGGCGACTTCTACCCAGGTAGACAAGCCATAGGTGTAGCTGGCTATATGGGTTATATAGCAGGCGAAAACGCAAGTGCCTTTGCAGATGAAAGTGTGACAAATGATTTTGCAGGTAAAAGCGATAAAAAATAAATAAATCTCAATAAAAAATTACCCTCCGGCTTATAAAGCTCGGAGGGTTTTTAATGTTTTGAAAAATATTAAATTGCGCTAAAAAAATTCTATCTTCATATATATTTTTTCATCAAAATTACTTAGCCTTTCGAATCTTAAGCCAAAAGCTTGCCGCAAGAGGCACTAAAATAGAACTAACAATTACGACAGTTCCCAATTGGGCTGCTGCAAGGCTCTCATAAGCCTGCCATGATGGATCAAGTTCTGCTACAAGAGCAGGCACTATTACAGAATTACCCGCAGCTGTATATATTGCAATCGCTGCCCAGCCTGGTCTTTTGTTTATAAATATATCAAGAGGCAGACTAATCACAAAGGCTGCTCCAATTGTAAGAAGACTTAAGATAAAACCACCAGCCCCTCCCCTTAGGATTGTAGATAGATTTATCCCACAACCTATGGCAAAGCCCAAAAAGGGCATGATATATTTTTGGGTCCCTGCGAGGAATTCACAAAAGCCTTGGTCAATATTTCCCAAAAAGATTCCTAAAAGAATAGGCATAGCCAAGTCTAAAATTGATGTAGGGGTAATATCTGCTATTCCAAGCATTGAAAGGGTAAAATAGGTAAATATTGGCACAGAAATAATGGCAGTTATGGCTGCGCTTGCTATATCGTATTCATCACCATAATCACCGCTTATGCCTATAAAAATAGAATTATTTTGATTTGAAATTGCAGCAATAAAGGCAAGAGCCGATATACCGAAAATCCCATTTCTGCCAAAGGCTTTAAAAAATATATAGCCCAGGGCAATTGATGTAAGCCACTTAGATAAAAGTAATACTAGGCCCCTGTGAAGGGCTTTTTTAAGCCTTGCTAGGGTAAGTTGGCTGCCTACAGCAAGGAGGGTTATATCAATGATTGCATTTAGGCCATCAGGGCTTGCTATAGCCTTAGTCATCGGTCCAAGGTCAAATACACTTGGAGCTAGACTATTTATAAGAGCTCCCACAAATAAAGGGACAATTATAGTAGCCGCTGGAATTTTTTTGAAAAATTTACTTAACATATTTTATCCTTACTAATCTCTTAGTCCCCAAGATACTTTATATAGATCTGGCAAGGGTTCCACTCATCCCAAAGGCTAGGAAATACCTCAAGCTCCTTATAGCCGATAGCCTTATAAAAATTATTGGTGATATCATATTCTTCATAATGACCTAACTCTACAGTCTTAACTTGCGAATACGAATAACCTAGCGATTTGGCAAGCCTTTCATACTCTTTATTTAAGGCTTTTCCTACTCCTTGGCGGTGAAAGGCCTTCTTTATCCCCATTACAAAAATATCCGCACAGTCAGGGCTGGTCGCATTTAAGACAATGAAGCCAATCGGATTATTTTTACAAAAAGCTGCCAAAAAGTGCTTATCTTGAGAATCTCTTATATAGGCTTCAGTACTTTCAGCAAGTCCAAACCATTCTGGCAAATCATTTAAAATATCTCTAGCTATCTCTTCTTTTTCTTTCTTATCTTTTATTTCCTTAACATTAAATTCCATCTTGTCTCCTACTTATTTTTAAATCTCTTAGCCCAAAAATCTGTAATTATGGGTGTGAGAATAATTGTAACTACAACAGAAGCTGCTACTTGGGCTGTGGCAAGGCCTACAAAGGCCTTCCAGGTCGGATCAATTTCTGCAATCATAGCAGGCACAGCTACCGCATTGGCTCCAGTTGTGGCAAGGGCCCATCCAGTATGGCCTGGCCTTTTGTTAAACTTCATATCAGCAAAGACCGTAAAAGATCCCACTATAGCTATTACAACAAAGGCAAGGATAAGACCAGAAAAGCCAGCCCTATAGACATTTCTAAGGTCAATTGCTGACCCCATGGAAAAACCTAAGAAGGGAATAATCATCTTTTGACTTGTAGAAAAAATCTCCCTAGATCCCTTTATGAAATGTCCAATAAAAATCCCCAAAATCACAGGCATGGCAGAATCTAAGATTGCCAAAAATGGAATATTAGCAAGGCCTCCCATGCCAAGAACTAGCATAGCGAGCATAGGACCTGTTATAAGGGATCCAAAGCCTGCCAAGGCCTGGTCAATCCTATCCCCATAATTTATATTTAGGCTGATAAAGACGGAGTTATTGTGGTTTAAAACCCCGCAGGCAAGGGCCAAAAGTGATAGACCAAAAACCCCTTCCCTGCCAAAAAGCTTTGAAATACCAAAGACAAGGATAAGTCCCATAGAAATCCTTGCTAGGGAAATAACACCAGCCCTCTTTATAACTTCGCCAATATTTGAAAAATCTATCTGAGAACCAGCCGCCATAAGGTTAAGGGCCATGAGGACCTTGACAGACCCATTTGAAAATAGGGCCTGGCTAAATTCTCCAAATCCAATCCCATCAGGAAAAGACGTATGAATAAGGGCCGCAAACAAAAGGGGCACCATCATATTTCCCGCAGGAATTTTTTTAATAAAATCCATAAAATCTCCTTTATAAGACTTTACCATTCTTAAAAGCCTAAGTAGAAATCCCCCGATTTTTTTATAAATCAGGGGATAAATCTCATTTGATCACATATTTTTTAAGTCTATCAAAGGCTTCCTTAACTTTTGCGAAAGGCAAGGCTAGATTCATCCTTATAGAATATTTTCCGTGGAAAGGCCTGCCATCTTGCCAAGCTACTCCCACATCCCAGCCAGCTTTTAAGATATGACCGATATCCACTGCCTTATCCTTGCAATATTTTTCAAAGTCAACAAAGAGCATATAGGTGCCTTCTGGCTTAAAGACTTCTACGCCAGCAAAATTATCCCTAATAAAATCACAAGCATAATTCACATTCTCACCTATAGTTTTATTAAGTTCGTCAGTCCATTCATGACCTGTCTTAGAATAGGCCCCAATTAGGGCGTGCATGGATAAGACATTCATGGAATTGTAGTGGGAAAGAGAGGCTTCCTTATTGATCCTATTTCTTATATATTCATTGTAGATAATATGGTAAGATCCTACAAGACCTGCAAGGTTGAAGGTCTTACTTGGAGCATAGAGAGCTACGGTATTTTCGTGGGCATAGGCGCTTACTGACTGGGTTGGGATTTGCTTGTGGCCAAAAAGAATAATATCTGACCATATTTCATCAGAAATAATCTTTACCTGGTGGCGTTGAAAAATATCGACAGCCTTCTTTAATTCCTCCCTTGTCCAAACCCTGCCTGTTGGGTTATGAGGATTGCAGATTATGGCTGTAGTAATTTTTTGGTCAATTATTTTTCTTTCCATATCCTCATAATCCATGACCCATCTTCCAGACTCATCCTTTATTAGGTCTGAATGGATGATGTGGTAGCCATTATTAGCCAGAGAATTTGTAAAACCAATATAGGTAGGAGAATGAGCTAGGACCTTATCTCCTCTTGAGCAAAAGACATTTAGGGCTGATATAAGGCCACCCAAGACCCCATTTTCATAGCCGATGTCTTCTTTTTTGATGTCGAAAATCCCCTTTCTATCCTTGTGCCAAGAGATAATCGCCTGGTAATATTCATCTGTCGCCATAAAATAGCCAAAGGCTGGATGATTTACCCTATTTATTATGGCTTCTTGGATGGAAGGCGCTGTCGGGAAATTCATATCAGCAACCCACATAGGAATGACTTCAAAGCCTTCCCTTGGCCTATCAGGACTCATACCAGGCATAAGACCAAGCCCATCGACAGCTATAGCATCCATCCCATGCCTTTCAAGCATCTGGTCAAAGTTAAATTTCATAATCTCCTCCTCGTTTAATTCTTTTATATGTCTTATTTTCATTATACTCATTTTGCTTTAGGAAAATAAGACATAAAAAATCAACCCCCTGAGGAGTTGATTTTTAAGCTTTAATATTCTTTTTTCTTCTTGCTTGCCTTTAGGCCTGCCATAGAAGCTGCTGCTAGGATTGCATAGATTGATAGGCCTGGTACACCTGTTTTTGGTGCTGATGATGGGTTATTTTTAGCTTTTCTTCCAGCTACTACATCACCCATAGCTACTCCACCTTTTGCCTTTTCATCCTTCTTGGCTTCTTTTTCTGCTTGCTCTTTATCTTTGCTAGCTTCTTTGTCAGCTTCTTTTTCTTTTGCTTGATCTTTTTTAGATTCTTCAGCCTTGTTTTCTTTGTTTTCTTTGTTTTCTTTGTTTTCCTTCTTGTCTTCCTTTTCAACTGTAGATGCATAAGAGTTAGAAGAGAAGAAATACCATGGATAGGTCATTCTTTCTTGGGCTAGGAAAGATTCATAGAGAGCCTTGGCCTCTAGATAAGCCTTGTAAGCTAAGTCATAGGCTTCTTTGGCCTTATTGTAATCAGCTTTTATAGGCTCAAGTTTGTCACTCGCTTCTTTTAGCTTCTCCTTTAGGCCTGGCATCTTTTCATCTAAAGTCTTGTACTGGCCTAAAAGTGATACAAACTGAGCATTGCCTATTAGGCTATCAAGATTATTTGCATCTAGCTTTAAGGCTTCTTTATTAGCAGCTTCTGCCTTGGCTAGTTTTTCTTTAAAGTCTGCTAACTTTTTATTTAGTTTTTCCTTAGCTTCTTGAGCTTGCTTTAAGTCTTCTTGAGAATTTGCTAGGTTTTCTTTAGCTTGGTCAAGGGCTTTAAGGGCTGCCACATAGGCCTTATTTTTATCTGTCAAGGCATCAAGGGCTTTTTGGGCTTCATCCTTTGCCTTTTGACTTGCTGCAAGCTTATCCTTGCTTGCCTTAAGGTTTTCTTCTGTGCTTGCTAGGATATTATTCTTTGCATCAAGTTCTGCTTTAGCATCTTCGATTTGCTTATTCAAATCATCTAGTTTTGCCTTATCCTTTTCGCATTGGTTAGTTTTAGCTGCTAAGTCATTTTTCTTTTGGCCTAGACTTTGGTTAAGGTCAGATAGGGTAGATTTTTGCTTATTAAATTCAGCTTGGGCCTTATCTTTAGCTGCTTGCTTCTTATCTAAATCTGCCTTAGCTTCATCTAGGTCTTTATTTGCAGTTTCTAGTTGAGCTTCAATGCCTGCTATATCTTGTTTTAAAGCTTGAATTGCTTTGTAGTTTTTATCATTTTGGGTTAAGTCATCAATTTTCTTATTGATTTCATCTAAGGCTGATTTTTTAGAATTTAAAGAATTAATTAAAGCTGAATTTGCTTTGTCTAAATCCAGAATTTGTTTTTTATTAGCTTCTTGGGTCGCCTTATCTTTCTTTAGAGATTCATTTCTAGTATTTATGGAACTATTTAGCTTTGTAATAGACTCATCAAGCTTAGCTATTTCAGCTTCTTTATCGTTCACCTTCTTCTTGATATCTGCTAGTTGAGCTCTAAGATCAGCAAGTTTTTCCTTATCTTTCTTGCTTATAGATTTATTGCCAGCCATAACATCTTTTAGGCCATTATAGTAGTCTAAAAATCTTTCCTTGTATTCTTCTACTGAGTATAGACCCTTATCTCTTACAGTAGGATTTAGAACGACTGACTTAACAAATCCATGTTTGCCTGGTCTTACTGCATAACCTGCAGATTGAGAATCTCTAGGTGTTCCCCCTTCTTTCCACATCAAGTCATCTACTAGATTTGTATAGTGGCCTACTGCTGTCGACCCAAATTCTGTTTCGATATCATTTTCATTTTCTTTTATAAACGCATCCATTTCTTTTCTTGATTTAAGCTTCTCATTATTTCTTAAATGATCAAATAGCTTCTTTTCTTCATCCCACCAGCCTTCTAGGGAAGATTCAAAAAATTTTGATGGGGTATCAAGTCCTTCTTCTGGATGCCAAGACAAGTTTTCATAAGGAGGATTATAAACTGTTGCATGGACTCTCTGATAAGCCGAGAAATTTGCATTTGCTTGGGCTACTGCCATATCAAAGTCGCTAATCTTAAGGATGCTTAACTTTCTACCATCAATTCCTCCATCTTTTTGCCTTTTGTCATTTATAATACCGATGGCATCTATGGACTTTTTCATATTTTCTAGTTGTCTAGAATCATCTGCAGTCATGGTCTTATTTTTTTCTAAATATTCTTTACCATTTTTTTCTACTCCACCAAAATAATTTTCTTTTGGTAATTTACTAAATACATTTGCAGCATCAGCTGAGCCCATTTCTTCAAAGAATCCCACAGAACCCTTGTTCCATTGTTCTTGGGCTTTTGCCTTATCTTCAGGGCTTGGTGCTTTTTTAGCATCTGCTTCTGCTTCATCAAGGGCTTTTTGTGCATTTGCTAGGTCATCTTTTAGCTTAGAAAGCTCAGTTTGGGCTGCATTTTTCTTTTCTGCTAGTTCATTCTTTTCTTGCTCTGCAGCCTTGTTTGCATTTTTGTTATTATTAATTTTTTCCTCGAGGGCTTGATTATTTTTCTTTAACTCTTCTATGATAGTTGTGTTGTCAGCTATTTTCTTATTTGTTTCTTCTATCTCTTTTTCAAGCCTAGTTTTTTCTTTTCGGGCTTCTTCTAGGGCCTTGTTATTGGCAGCACTTTCTGCTAAGCGTTTATTTAATCTGTCATTTAGATTTTTTAGGGTAGTTTCTAAATCCTCTTTAGCCTTTTGTTTTTTATTTTGATTAGATTTAGCAACTTCTAGGTCATTTTCCTTATTTGTTAGGTCTTGTGAAAGACTTTCTAGGTCGATTGCATTTATTTTTTCTTCTGTTTCTGCTATTTCCTTTTTTAAATTTTCTATATTGGCTAAGTTTTCTTGATTGGCTTTATTTAAATCATTATAAGACTTTTCTACTTGATTTTTCTTTGCTTGAGCTTTTTGGACTTCTTCCTTATCTTTTCCAAGCTTATCTTCTATCTCTTGTGTAGCTTTCTTATCTTCTTCTAATTTAGCCTTGGCTGCATCTAGGTTTTTTGTGGCTTCTGTAATTTGATTTCCTAGTTCAGGATTGGCCTTGTTTAGTTCTTCGACTTTTTTCTCTGCTTCTTCGACCTTGGTTTCATTATTTGCTAAATCGTTCTTAGCTTTTGTTTCTTTTTCTTCAGCTTCTTTTATCTCAGCCTCAGTTTTCCCTATATTTTCTTTGCTTTTATCGACTTGGGCTTGATTTTCCTTTTTTTCCTCAGCTACCTTGTCTGATATTTGTTTTTGAGTATCATCTATTTGTTTTTGATTATCATCCACTGCCTTTTGGGCTTGGTCTAGTTCTGATTTTGCCTTGTCATAAGGTTCTTTCTTTTCGTTTAGATTTTTCTCTTCCTTGGCAAGGTCTGCTTCTTTGGCATCTAAATTTGCTTTTGCTTTTTCTTTAGTATCAATTACTTCTTCTTTAGTCTTTTCGTTTGCTTGCTTATCGTTAGCTTGATTGCTTTCTTCTGCGTAGGCTGTATTTGGTAGTATTGCACCAATTGAAAGGGCCATTAATAAAACAATATTTTTAAAATTTTTATTCTTCATAATGTGCGCAGGCATCCTCCTTGTCTATTTTATATTATTATATCATATATTTATTTATTTTTAAGCATTTTATCTATATTGTCTATCTTTTTAATATAATGAAATAAAATAATTTATTCTTAACAATACTTTTTATAATCTTAAAATATACTTTTAACTATTGCTTATAAATAGCCCTTGGAGTATAATATTTGCAGATAGTTAGTTATTTAATTAACAAAATATAGAATCGGAGGAATTTATGACTTATACAACTTTTTCAGTACCTAACAATATTGTACATGGAGAAAACGCTCTTACATATCTTGCTAGTCTAAAGGGCAAGAAGGCTTGCCTTGTTACTGGCGGCTCTTCTATGAAGAGATTTGGATTCTTAGACGAGGCCAAAGAACAGCTTGAAAAGGCTGGTATGGAAGTTTTAATCATCGATGGTGTTGAACCAGATCCATCTGTTAAGACTTGTCTAGCTGGTGGGGCTAAGATGGCTGAATTTGAACCTGAGTGGATTATTGCTATCGGCGGCGGTTCTGCTATGGATGCTGCTAAGGCTATGTGGGTTTTCTATGAATATCCTGATTGGGATTTCGAAAGACTTGCTGCTTTTGATAACCCACCACTTAAGAACAAGGCTAAGATGATTTGTATACCTTCTACATCTGGTACAGCTAGTGAAATTACAGCATTCTCTGTTATCACTGATACAGAAAAGGAAATCAAATACCCACTTGTTCACCCAGATTTCGTGCCAGAAGTTGCCCTTCTTGATATGAGAATCCCTGCTACCATGCCTCCTAAGATTACAGCAGCTACAGGTATGGATGTTATGACCCATGCTGTTGAGGCTTTTGTTTCTACAGCAGCTGATGACTTTACAGATCCTTATGCTATTAGAGCTATAGAGCTTGTCTTTGGATATCTAAAGAAAGCCTATGACAATGGAGATGACATGGAAGCTCGTGAAAAAATGCACATTGCTTCTTGTATAGCTGGTATGGCCTTTACCAATGCTTCACTTGGTATAGTTCACTCTATGGCCCACAAAATCGGCGGCATCTTCCACCTAACCCACGGCGAAGCCAATGCTATTATGCTTCCTTACATCATCGATTACAATAGAAAATCAACAGATAAATATGATAAAATCGAAAAAATCCTTGGAGTTGATGATATAGCTGAAGAAATTAGAAAGTTAAATGCAGCTGTTGGTATAAGTGCTAATATTAAAGATGGTAAGAACACTGTTATTCCAGAAGATAAATTCGAAGAAGTTTTAGATACAATGAGCGAAAATGCCTTCAAGGATGCTTGTACACTTACAAACCCAAGACAAACAAGCCCAGAAGACATCAAAAAAATCTACCACGCCGCTTATTACGGAGAAAAGGTAGACTTCTAATAAGATACAAGTGGCTGTTGGAAAAGTCCTAATATAGAAAAAAGACGAGGAAACTAAAGATCCTCGTCTTTTTCTGATACAATGTATTTATAAAAAAAATAGTAATACATCATCATTAACTAATCCTACACTGGTTGGCGATACAATTGAATTAAAATTAAATTTTAACACAGACGTATACATCCAAGATGATATAAAACTAAGGCTTGTAAAAAATATAATTGAAAGGACAGGATAGATAAAACTATAGCTTCAATTCCTCCATTAAATATCGCCTTTAAATCTATACCAGATCCTATGGCGAAGCCTAAGCCTCTTTATGGTAGGCTGGCTAACTACAACAGCTAGGGTTATATAAATTAAGCATTAAGACCTCCCTTGATAGTCATTGCCCAAGCTTAAGGAGACTTGGGGCAAGGGTATTTAATATAGAAGCCAAAATCATAGGCACAACTATGGTTGTTGCCGGCACTTTTTGTAAGTATAATTTTCAATCTTATCCCCCCTAAAAGCAAATCAAAAAAACGCCAAGGAATTCCCCCCCTAGCGTTTTTGTTGTTAAAGCTTCCTTGCTTATATTCTATTATTTATCCAGCTAATTATATCGCCAATTACTTCGTCTTTGGCATATTCATTCATGATTTCATGGCAAAGACCCTTATAGATTTTAATTTGGCAGTCTTTAGATGAATTATTTTCAAAAAAGTCAAAAGAATCTTTAAAGTTAACTAGGGCATCGTCCCTGCCGTGGAGGATTAAAACTGGGTAAGAAAAGTCTTTTTCATTTTCCTTAAACCAAGCTATTCCGTCTTTTACTGCATATAAAAGACCCAGTTGGTATTTTTTAAGGTTTAATGGGTCAGCAACATAGGCTTCTACAACTTCTTTTACAGAGCAAACCCCGTCGCCAAGCTCGTTTGGAAGTTCTGTGTGTGGGTCAAGTCCAGGACCTACCATTTCAGTCATCTTATTATTATCATGAGTAAGACCTCCAGAAGTGATGACTCCAGCAAGGTTCTTATCTTTATACTTAGCCCCGTATAGGCTTACGGCAAAACCACCCATAGAATGGCCTAACAAAAATACTGGCTTATCAGGATTTTCTTCTATGGCCCTATCTACCACAACATTTACATCTTCTAACATATCATTGTAGTCTTTGTAAAAGCCTCTCTCGCCTTCAGATTGGCCGTGACCCCTATGGTCAAACCTATAGGTCGAAAAACCTGCATTGTGAAATTTCTCAGCCACATAATCGTACCTACCAGAATGTTCGGCCAGACCATGGACAATAACAACTGCAGCCTTGGCATTTTTTGCTTCTTCCTTGTTGTAAAATAAAGCTGTGCCATCAAAAGATTCAATAAAATTTGTCATGATCATTCCTCCAATTTTTCTATATCGAATATTTGCTTTCCTAAACAAAAGCTTCTTATAAATTAATACCCATAAAAGCGATTTCCTTTTCAATTAATTTTGCTTCTAAAACAATATTTGTTTCTGCCTTTTCATCATTTAAAATCTTTAGAAGCTTATCTATAGCAAAATCAACATGGTTTGAAATCCTCTGGACGATTGATGCAATGGCTTGGTTGATGTATTCAGTAGTATGGATATTGTCAAAACCTATAATGCCAAGGTCTTCAGGGATTTTTATTCCTTCATTTTCCATAAGTTTATAGGCATTTAAAGCAAGCCTAGCTAACTCAAATTGGATTGAGTCATAATTCTGGTTTTTCCTTAGAAAATCGAATAATTTCAAGAAATCTTCCTCTGGGTCTTTTACTTTAAATTCAACAAAATTCACATCGTCATAATACTTATAAAGAGCCTCAACAAAACCTGATTTCTTGGCAGTATAGGACCTAGACATATAAGCAGTATCCAAAGACACATAGAGGGGTTTCTTGTAAGAATTATCCTTAAAAAGCTTGACAATCTGGTCTATAGCCTCAATTTCATCTATATAGACGTTTACAATTTTCTTGTCAGTTGTTTTAACATCCTTTTAGGATAAGAAAAAGGGGCTGTTGCAGAATGAATAAATCGTCCCCAATTCATTAGAGGAACCTTGTGAAAAGTCTCACACGCCGACGGGCTAATTGCCTCCATGAGCCGGCAGGCAAACCGAAGCCGACGGTCGGCCCAAAAATTTTCCACATGAGTCTCAAGGAGCCGACGGGCTTTTCTCGCTTCGCTCGAGTGCTCCGCACGGGTCCTCCATGAGCCGGACAGGCTATCTTCTAATAATGGGACGATAGTTATTCATAGTTTTGCAACAGCCCCTTAATTCTTTGTTATTTATAATATTTAGCCAAATAAATGTCCCAAGAAGTAAGGCAATTGATTGCGCCAAGATGGCCAATCGTGAGGCACATCATAGCCCCACTCATCAAACCAGGCAGGGATTTGCTTAGCTTCAAAGGCTTGCTTTAAGGTATAGAATGATGGCAGGCCATCATCTTCCCAAGCTCCGTGGCCTGTGCAAACAATAATATCTCCAGCCCTGTACTTATCCAAAAACCAAGGGTCGTTTTGATTCCATAAATAATCTGCCGGACTATTTTCATAAACTACCATATCTGACCCATAGTCGCCCCCAAAGAACCTAACATCATAAACTCCAGATAGGGCCAGAGTCTTAGCAAATACATCAGGATGCCTTAGGTAGAAATTGACAGCGTGAAAGGCTCCCATCGAACAACCTGTTGTCATCATTGGGTCAAACCAAACGGTCTTATGCTTTATAAAGGGAATAGCCTCTTCAATTATATATTTATCGTACTGGTTATGGGCAAGGGCCCTATCGTGCATAGATTTATTAGCTAGCCAAGATTCTCCATCAATAGAAGATAGGGTGAAAAATTGAACCCTACCTGCTTCTATAAAGTCTTTGGCAGCATCAATCATGCCAAAGTCGGCAAATTCGTTGTGACTTCCCCCAGATGATGGGAAAACTAGGACAGGCATTCCCGAATAGCCATACCTATTCATATACATTTCCCTGCCCAAAATCCCCGAATAATGGCTTAAAAATTCAACGTGCATTAGTCCTCCTTGTGCTTGTGGACAAAATCAATGATTTGGTCAATCTCATTTATATCATCAGTCGTGATTATATATTTAAAATCACCCTGGATTGAAGCAAAGGCCTTTTCAGCGCGACTTGCTTCCTTGACCCTATCGCCAAATTTTGCCCTGATATCATCTTCGTAATGGCAATAAGTATAAATATCTCTTTGGCTTAGACCAAGGGCATTGTGAGGAGCCTTAGCAATTTTAGGAATCTTCTCACCCTTAACCATCCTTGCATAAATATCATAAAGATCTATGGAAAAGGCGTGATTATAGACATCTATGGCATAGCCACCTGTAACCCTATTATTGTATTCTATAGCTATATAAGACCCATCAGCCCTTTTGAAAAACTCAATATGGAAGAATCTCCCCTTCATGCCAAAGGCCTTGACTGCAGCCCTACCATATTCGACGATTTTTGGATCGAGGTCACTTTTTACAATAAAAGCTAGATCAAGCTGGTCACGGACAAGCTCAAGGGTAGGAATGGTGTGATAAAGACCTGTTTCAAAAATTATATCCCCATCCATATCAACAATCCCATCATAAGTACAAAGAAGACCATCTTCGACATAAGGCTCTATGAAATATTCTATAGACCTATCCCACTTGGCTAAAAAATCATTAGCATCGGCCTCATTTTCAATCTTAAAAGTCCCACCAGCCCCAACACCATTATCAGGCTTAGCCACAAAAGGATAGGAAATTTCTTCAACAACTTTTTTAAAATCAGCATCATTTTTAATCACATAACCATCAAGGACAGGAACACCAGCCTCCTTGAAATACTTTTTCATTCTAGACTTATACTTAAATTTAAGAAGGTCATCCGGCTTAAGGCCTGGTATATTAAATTGTTCACGAAGCTTAGCATCAAGCATCAACCAATATTCATTGTGGCTTTCAAGCCCACCAATAGGCCCATGCTTATAAAACAAAAAGGCCACAGCCCTCTTAACTTCATCAAGATTTTCTAGAGAATCAACCCTAAAATATTCTCCAAGAGAGCCCTTAAGCTCATCAGATAAGTTCTCATAAGGCTCATCTCCTATACCCAATACATTAACCCCATTAGCCCTAAGACGGTGGGAAAAGTTTTGAAAGTTTGGTGGAAAATGAGGAGAGATTATTATAAAATTCATTTTTCTTATTATTCCTTTCTATGTTTATCCAAGATAAATTATCTTTAGGGGGCTTCCCCCTTAAGGACCCCCTAGTTGGGGTTTTTTTTGTCCAAGATAATAGTATTATATGCTTTTTTTATTGGGATTTTTACATTATAATGAATTATTTTTATTTAGTATTTTTCTTCGTAATGTCATCTCATAATAAATTATTGTCATCAAGCTGATGACTTCGCCAAAGGGGAGGCCCAAGGACCCTTTCGCATGGGTCCTCATCGGACGGAAACCCGTTTGCTACGCAAACTCCTCCGTGCTACCGCACTATGTTTCCGGCATAAACGCCCCAAATCAAGGGGCGTTTATGTCCCCCTTAAACCCCTCTCCGTTACACCCCACAAGCGACTCCTTAGCGGAGGGCAAAATATGTAGATTTTTTTCAAAAATCTTCTTTAGTATAGCAGTTTGCTTCGTATGTAGGTGGCCTTGTTCTTACTGATTTAAAATCAAAAATCCCCTAAAAATCACAATCTAGTCCAAATAAGAATTTTATAGTTACTTGTCATCTTAGTAGTTACAATATTTTTATTTAAGTATGGTTGTCAGTGTGATTTTCTTAACGGTGACTTTTTATTTTAAATCTCCCCATAGATTAGTATTTTAGACCCTATTATCGCAATGTTTGCCAAAGGCAAACGAGCCTTAGCCCTACTTTGACGTCGATATTCTCTCAGAATACAGAATAATTCTCCCATGGTCGTGAGATTTTGTAAATGGAGATGCCGTTAAGAAAATCTCCTGACGCACGAGTACAAATTATAATTCTGTAACTACTGAGATGTAGAGTATATACAAAACATAAATTTGGACTAGATTGAGATTTTTAGGCATCGGAATGTCAAAATCAGTAGGAATAAAGATGGCTAGTACAAAGAGTTTTGCCTACTTATAGAGGATTGCCGTTAGGCAATCTTCACTGTTCGCACTCCGCCTAAGGAGCAGAGGGGGTGAGGGAAAAGGGGGTCTAAGGGGGAAAGCTGGAGGGGTGTAGGACTCCCCAAAAGTTGTAGCTAGAAAAGAGGCTGCAATGAAAAAATATAGTTTAGAATTAAAGAAAAAAGTAATAAAAGAATACGAAGAAGGCGAAATAAGTTTAAATAAATTAGCAAGAAA